>CAZVXR010000124.1:0-7537 GCA_964630865.1 uncultured Pirellulales bacterium
CGGATTATCCTCCACAAACGATATTATTGTAGATTCAATACCCACACGGCACTGTCCACCATCAAGGACGCATAATTCATCCTCAAATTGCTCTTTAACGTGCTGGGCGGTTGTGGGACTTATGTATCCGAACCGATTTGCACTTGGGGCGGCAATCGGAACTCCAGAATTCATAATGAGAGATAGAGCAACGCGATGATCCGGCATTCTGACAGCAACGGAATCAAGACCTGATGTTACGATATCAGGAATGCAGCTTTTCTTTTTAAGAACAATTGTGAGCGGTCCAGGCCAGAATTTGCGAGTCAAAAGCAAAGCTTTTTCCGGGATGTGGGCTGCACACATAGCAAGCTGATCATCCGTTGCGATATGGACTATTAGCGGATTATTCTGCGGACGTTTTTTGAGTTCGAATATTTTTCTGACAGCCTGAGAATCCAAGGCGTTTGCGCCCATGCCATATACTGTTTCGGTCGGAAAAGCGACAGGCTGGTTCATTTTAATTGCCTGTGCGGCACGCTTAATCTGATTCTCTGTGCAAAATCCTAATTCCGGGTTAGACAATATCCTTTCCACCGCACAGGGCAGACTGGGTAATATTGTTGTTCCAGCAGGGGCATCATGCAAGTGCCTTTGTCCATGACCGGTTAGAACATAAATGCCTTCAGCTCCGGAATTGTGAGCTAAATCTATATCAGAAAGGTGGTCTCCTATAACATACGAGCCACTCAAATCGATATCATATTCCTGGGCGGCTTTCCTTAAAAAAAACGGCGATGGTTTGCGACAATTACAGTTGGACTTTTTGAGATGGTTACATGCATAAGCTTCCTGAATCTTTATACTCTCATTTGCCAACCGGTCACAAATAAATTTGTTTACGTCGGCGACTTGGCTGTCGGTAAGGCTGGCGGGATTCTGATTTGTTACAATAAACAGGAAAAAATGTTTCTGGAGTTTTCTTAGAGCATCGAAAACGCCTGGCAAAAATTCAACCTGGCAATTATCCTTTATAGAGCCACGATCTTCAATGATGGTTCCATCTCGGTCTAAAAATACTGCAAATGATTGTAATTTTATCATTTTGAAGGAGAATCCATTTCTTTTGCATTTACGTTCATTTTGGAACAAAGAGTCTGATACCCATAATGAGCCAATAAATGATCCAGTAACACCATCGCAGTGTAATTCTCTGCTATAGGCCATATTCTGCCAACGATCGTGGGATCACGTCGCGTAATTGCAGCCAATTGCTTGTTTTCCATAGTGTATTTATCAATGGTGTGTTGAGGTTTTGCAATTGTTGGCGTGCCTTTGACTGCCATACGAACAACAATTGGCTGGCCTGTTGATAGTCCTCCGGTGATGCCTCCGGCATTGTTGGAATCGAAGGAGATTTTGCCCTGAACACTGTGCATCTGATCATTTGATTGATATCCAGTCATATTTTTTACCGCAAAGCCTGCTCCAACCTCAACACCTTTTACCGCTCCGATCCCAAGCATTCTGCCAAGTTCGGCATCGAGCTTGTCAAAAACAGGTTCACCAAGACCGGCCGGCACACCAAGTGCAACCACTTCAACAATCCCGCCGGACGAATCGCCTGTCATCGTAATGCGGTTACATTCTTCAAGCATCTCCTGAGCTGCTTTCCAATCCGGGCAGTTTATCACATGGTGAACGCCATATTTGTCACATACCTGTTCGGGTTTTAGGACTGGTGCCAGGCCGCGTATCCTGTCTATCTCCTGCTCTATCTGAGCCAGCACGGCCATTTTTTCGAGAAGCCGCATTTCCATGTGAATGCGACGATTAACATAAATCTGCTGATAAAACGGGTCAAAATCATGCCGCATTTTTTTGTACCTTTGCGTGCTGGTGTAGATGTCCTCATAGGCAATTTCAGAACATTTGACGCCGGCCATCTCTTTGCAATATGAAAAAACTCTGATTCCGCACTTTTCCAGTATTTTTTTAGCGATGTAACCCGCAGCCACAATTGTCGATGTGTATCTGCCGCTGAAAATACCCGCACCCACAGCATCGTCATTGGGGCCATATTTGACAAATGAGGCATAGGATGCATGACCTGGTCTGGGAGTGCGATTTGTCTGTTGGTACTGCTGAACATGAATTAAATGTCGGTCAAGATTTGCAATCAGAATTGAAATCGGTGTTCCGTTAGTATGATTCTTGTTTGCGGCCCCTTCTATGGTATCATCACTGTTAAGTCCTGTAACAATAACCGGTAAATCCGGTTCCTTGCGAGGCGAAGACAGTTCGTCGGCGCCGGGCTTTCTCAGAAGCAAGTCGCCATAGATTTCCTGCTCAGAAATATACAATCCAGCAGGCGCCCCCTGGACTACAGAGATTAAACTTTCCTGGTACGAACCGCCCGCGACGGTCGCTTGAAATAGTTTTCCCAAATGACAACCAAACATAGATATACCCTTTCATTCGTTTTGAGCTGAAATAATTTCCAATAACGCCTTGGCGGCTGCTTCGGGGCCTTTGGATTCATAACCGGCGATTCCCAGCCTTGTGCGTAACTGCCCGACGAAAATGCCTGCCTTAAAAGCTGCGTCAAACGTCTCTTGTGCCTGTTTTTCATGTAGATCACGATATTGCGGGGCGCCGAATATATTGGCGTAGTAGCTGTGAGTCAGCCCGGTCGAGGAGGTCGTGCCCTTGGACATGGTCGCGCCGGCCCGGAAAATATTCTGAGCCTGGGCTGAATCATGAAGCTTTTCGACAATCGCAATATCGTCGCCGACCTGTTCATAGTTGTTGGCATACAGCATATAATTAATTTCATATCCATGCAGCACTTCATCCATCGTGGTTACGGGCAGGACGACGCGGGCGTTAACCTTTTGCGGGCTCATGATAATAGCCCTGTCTATCTGGCCGAAGGCATATCCCTGCTGCAGGTCATCGAGCCGGACAAACGCCCCGATCTCGGTCCCGTATCCGTGCAATACGCCCTCTTCGGATATCTTGATAGAACCCATGTCATCGGCAATAATTTTAATTTCGCGAATCTTCTCCTTTCCGAGGATTCGAAAAGCCTCAATGGATTCCGACTTGCCTGCGGCGGTATCTCCAATCAGCAAAACATTGGCCTGCCTGCCGCAGTTGAGCTCAATCCGGACAAACGCACCGTGATACGGCATGTAGCCCCGCTTCATCATCACAATATTATGCAGCGTCAGAATCATCTTCTTGAGATACCCAAAGTAGCCGAATTTTTGCTTTGCGGGAACGGCCGCAACAAGCAGATTGTTCTCTGTGTCGTCATAGAACACGGTTTCGGACTGGCCGAATACTTGCATCTGACCTGGATCTGCCCCGAAAACATAAATCGCATCAGGGCCTTTGGCTATCATTTCATCCGTTGCAAGCTCAAACAAATTCGCCAACGCGCAACCAAGGCCTATGAAGCTTTGATGTATATAAACAAAAACTACAAGTGGGCCAACCTGCGCCGGATAACACAGATACTCCGAGGTATTGACATCCACATGATCCAGCGGATTGATCTGGACTTTTTCAAACTGCCCGGTACGCGTGTTCATGGGCGGGTCTATTATCATGGGAGGCGCAATCCAGACCTGGCGTACAAAACTGGTGGTCGATTTGAGCTTATCATACTTTGCCGGGCAGGCAAATTCCTTTGGAATGGCGATAAGGCCGACATTACATCCGGCCGCCACCTGGCGATAAATGCGAGGATGGTCACCCGTGATATTCTCGCAAATGTCACGATATGTCGAACGGACAATGTGAGTCAGGGTTTCAATAGTGGTATTGAAAGACCGGTAAGGGCGCTGGTCATAACTGCTGGGGCCGGATTGATCATGGACGACCATGAATCGATCCAGAGTACGCCAGAAGTTATACAGACCTTCTGTAAACTCATGCAATGCCTTTCGTTTTTGCCTGTCCAAAAACGGCCGGGCATAATCCAGCAGGCCACAGACTTCTTCAAGTGTGTTTTGGGCAAGAATTTTAAGAAGATTGACTATTTTAGTTTCGCCATCCGGACCGCACTCCAATTCCAGCCGTTCCCAAACAAGCGATTTCTGTTCGATTAACTGATTTACATAGAGCCGTACAATCTGCTGAAAAACGCTGCTATTGAGCAGTTCACGCGAATACGAACAGACTGGCCCTGCGGTATGGATGATGATCTGGTTACTTTCTTTAACAAACTGTTTTGAATTCATAATATCCTCAATACACTATTCCAATAAAAAAGCCGAAGGCGCTCACATGGCACCTTCGGCTTCACTTTTGGTTACGCACCTTGTTTTAAGGCCCGTCCTAACTTGATCCGAAAAAAAGGCATAAAAAAACCGCTTGACGGAATATTCAAGCGGTCTAACATTTGACAGGTGGCTTAATGCCACCCCTCTACATTCTACCTGCAGTTACCTTATCGACTTCTTTGCAGAAAGTCAAGAAAAATCTAATAAATTTTCCATCGTAAACAAAATAATGCGTTCTCCAGTGGCAGTACTAATGTCAGTATGCAGGCTTTTTACCTTCCCTTTAGTAATAGATTCTACGACGGCCTCCAGCAACGGTCTTCCCTTTTCAAGCAACTCGATTCTGACTTGTTTAATGAGTTCGCGGCCCTTGGAGCTTTCATTGGTTCTGGCAAGCTGATATTCCGCCTGCGTAAGCACACCCTTTAACCGCACCAGCACCATGTCATCGATAATATAGGTTTTGGTCTCAAGGGGACCTCGGCCCATATACTCTTTTTCAAACTTTATGATTGCTTCGCTTATTTGGGCCTCTAATTGACCTTTAGTTTTGCTTTCCATGTTGTTCCTATTATCAAATTCTTGCTTTGAATGCAATTATAATATGAACTGCCACCCCCGAGAACGCATAGGATAAGTTTCAAACGATATACCCCATATAAATCGCATGTGCCGATGAGCAGGAAAGTAGCAGACTGCTGAAAATTCTCGAACTCACACAACATCTTTCAAAGCAACAAGTTACGCTAAAAGCCAAATAGCTGTTTCGATTTTTCGAAAAAAGAAACTTAGCGCCGCAAGTCTTTGTAAATATATAAGTTATGATGGTTTGCGATATCTGAAAAAAATGCCCCCGTCCTTTTGAACTACGGGCGACCGGAATCGAACCGACATATTTAGCTTGGGAAGCTAACGTTCTACCACTGAACTACGCCCGTGTAAGTGCTTTAATTACAGGCATATATACAGATTTTAGGGCGATTGTCAAGAGTAAATTGCTCCAACGTCTATCCCGCGACGACTCTTTTAATGCCTTTTGTGCCGCTAAAACGCGACACGGTAGCCCTGTCCATGAACGGTTTTGATGAAGTTTCGCGTGCTGCCGAATTTTCTCCGTATCGATGCAATATGAACATCCACAATGCGTTCATTGCCCCCTTCGAGCAATTTGCTTAACTCTGTACGCGACACGACACTGGCACTGGCCTCTACCATCGCGAGCAAAATATTGAATTCCGCCGGGGTTAACTCCACCGGCTGGCCTTCGACAAAAACCTGCCTGCCCGACGGAAAAATGCGTACCGGGCCAGCAGAAAGAACCTGTTTAATTGCATCCCCTTCGGGATAAGCCCGCCGCAAAACCGCATCCATTCGCGCCAGCAACACCTTGGTACTAAACGGCTTGGTAATGTAGTCGTCGGCCCCAACACTGAGACCCACTATAATATCCGTTTCGCTGTCTTTGGCCGTCAGCAGAATAATAGGTATCTTGGCCGTCTTGGCATCGTTTTTCCATTGTGTTATCAGCTTGATGCCGGACATATCCGGCAACAAGATATCCAGTAAAATCAGATCTGGTTTTTCTTGTTGAACGGACGAAATGGCTTCGGCGGCGGTAATGGCAGTTCGGGGAATATAGCCTTCGCCGGACAGACTCATGCTCAGCAGTTCAACCAGGTCTTTCTGGTCATCCACGATTAACACTTTAGCATTCATAGCTGTCTCACGATAATTGTTAAGAATTTATATAGTTAATCATCGGCTTTTTGGTGTGATTTATTCAGCAAACCTCAAAATAAAAAAAGCCGCTAAAAAAGCGGCTATGAGGAGAAAAGAATAAAAAAGAGAGACTTTTAGTTCGCGATGACACGCCACCCCTGATTGAGTTCATCGAGCAGACCGATGATCTCCTGAATCATCTGGGGATCTTTTTTTATGTTGGCCTGCGAAAGATGACGCTGCATAAAGTTGTACAAAGAGCGAAGATTTTTGGCAACTTCACCGCCTTTGTCCATATCGAGAACTGTATTGAGCTCGAAAATAATGTCTTGCGCTTTGGTGATGTGCTTGCCTTTGGACGCAAAATCATTACGTTGGATATCCTGAATTGCCTGTCGCAAAAATCGAATCGCACCATCGTAAAGCATCACAATCAACCGGCCACGTCCCTGAGTCATCACGGCGGTTTCCTGATATGCATTGAATCCGTTCATTTCAAACCCCACTAAATCTATAATTCACCCAAGCCTCTTTGCTGTCGCAGAACACCGCAAGGAAACTCAGAAAAAGATGGCCGCAGTTACCCACGGCCATCTTTTATTTTTTACACGATACGTCGTCTTATCGGAGCAGGTTGAGCGCCATCTGGGGCATTGAATTGGCCTGAGACAGCATCGATACGCCGGCTTGTGCCAACACCTGGTTACGCGTCAAGGCCGCCATTTCACTGGCAACATCAACGTCCGAGATACGTGATTCAGACGCCATCATATTTTCAGCCTGAATCCCCAACACTTCGTTGGTGCTTTCCAGACGGTTCATCATATAACCGAGACTGGCACGAGCGCTGTCTTTACGCTGGATGGCGGTTGTTACCTCTGACAATGCCGCAATCGCATTGGTGCCATTCGCTCCGGCAATGTTAATCGAAGCGCTATCAAACAACGCTGCGGATTGAACGTCGACCGAGGCAACGTCAATGCTTGAATTTTCGCCAAAATGAATCGTGTTGACCCCGCTGGCGCTGTTGAGCATATTAATGCTGTTAAACTGCGTCGTGGTCGAAATACGATCGATTTCCGCAATCATCTGCTGGAATTCATTGTTCATAATATTACGCTGTTGTTCGGAATAAGAACCCGTGGCAGCCTGTTCGGCCAGTTCTTTCATACGAATCAAAGCGCTGTCGATAACGGCCGTCGCACCTTCCATGGTCTGAAGCATACTAATGGCGTCCTGGGCGTTCCGATTGCCCTGTTTGAGTACCGCGATATCGGCACGCATCAATTCGCGTACTGCCAATCCTGCTGCGTCGTCTTTGGCGCCATTGATTCGAAGACCGGAAGATAACCGTTCGATCGAATTGGCCAGCCTGTTATAGCTCCGACCCAAATGCCGTGCAGCGTTATCAGCCATAATGTTGTTCTTAATTGCCAGCATGTTTGTGACTCCTTTAATAATAGGATTTTTAATTTGCCCCTGTCAGGCATTTTTTCTAACGGACCTACATGACCCATCAGACCAAAGCCATTATCGACGAAAAAATAGGG
>CAZVXR010000125.1:0-4626 GCA_964630865.1 uncultured Pirellulales bacterium
GTAGCTGAGCAAGAATATGCGACGTTATATGGGAAATCCCCGAAGAAGCTATTTTTATGGAAATAAAGGAGAAAAATGGTAACTCGAATTTCTTTTTTAATCAGTATTCCGCTGACAACTGGTATTATTTTCTTTTGTAGCAGCATGAATGCCATCGGGGAAAACAAGATAGATATTACCGGCAATTGGCATGATACACCAGAACATGAATCGGCCATAAAAACTCGCGATCCCTATTTGGCAGAGCATGAAACAAAGACTTTCGAACAGAAGCTGAACTTGCCTGCAGGCCGATACAGCTTGCAATTTGAATATGACCCATTCTGGGACACCGCCGATGGCCGGGCGCTTGGTATGAAATATGAATTATTCCAAGGTCTTAAGATTAATGACAAACTCTGCCCTCTTACTTTTACAAAAGTCACTAACACTGAGCCTTCATTCTCTGATTATCGCAAAGAACCATACCAGGCATCTTGCGATTTTGAAGTAACATCTAGTAATCCTGTGACTTGCCTGAACCTTACACTTGGCAACCTCAGACCTTTACGGACATGGCTGATTTGTCCTGCGGCACTACCTGCTGCAAGTAACTATCGGGCCGTTACGCCGACCGACGGAGGCGAGACTCTTGTGGCCCACGGTCTGCCGTTTCTCGTCCGCAAGATGCAATGGTACCACTGCGGTCTGGGGCAGAATCTTGACCATGGCACAATTAAACCATGGGCCGACGGTTATACGCTTGATTGCGGCGGAGCCACGGTCAAAACCGCCCATTTTATAGGCATGACTCACAATATCGATATTGGCAATGGCTCATGGTACAGCCCCAAGGGCGACCACGGCTACGCCCATTTTGTCGGTGACCAAGCGGGTCATATTACCATCGACTATGCTGATGGTATGCAATCGGAAATACCTATCATCTTCGGTTTTAATATTTGGTTTTCCCGTCCATGGGATATGATTTGGCATTATAACTGGTATTGGGATCGACATCAAACCGCGTGGATTGGCGATTTGGATAAAAATCTTTTCAGCGGGATAGAGGCTTACCGCGGAATTATACGTAATAGTGTTGCTATGACCGATGGCGTTCGGGCGATGGGTTCCGCAAGTAGTAATACCCGTTTTATCTTTTCGGTGGATTTGGAAAACCGTCCGGTGAAATCTATTCGTGTCATCGGAGCAAAAGAGCTGCATGACTATCCCCTGATTAGTGGGGTCACGTTGGAGACCACCGCATCTGCCGATACGTTAACCCCGTTGCCCGCTATCGCTGCAGAATCACCAAATATCTATCCTGTTTCTCTGACCGACATCAAAGAGAAAAAGTATGGACCTCAGATTGAAGCCCTTAAACATCTGCTCTATACCTATATCGAGGATGTCCCTCGTCTCACAAGGCCGGAAGTTCCGGAAGGCTATTTTGGTCCAGAGTATGATTTTCGTGGGACGCAGCAGGCCATCCGCGCTGCGACCTACCTCTACTATAATGGGCCGGGCAGTGCCTCCTTCATTGCCGATTCCGGCATGGGTTGCGGTTCACAGGTGTTTTCCGGATATATCATGCAATACATGGACGGGGCGGGTTTTTGGTTCATTAAGCCGGTGGCCTTTGGCAGCTTGACGCAATGGTTCAAACTCTATCGTGAAAAATCTCCCGGTGATTTCCCCGGTCAAAATAATGCCTGGTCCCGTGGTATCGGAGAGCTATTGCGCGAAAGCATGGCCTTTGGCTATGACAAATATGTCAATACCTATATTGATTGGCTGGATCACGCCCTCATGACCGAGGCGAATCCGCCGCACTGGAACCGGGTGGTCGGTTCCACTCATGTGACCTATACAACCAAGGTGGGAGATATCGAAGAACGTGGCAATCGCGAAAACGATGGCCACGGCATCTGCATGTGGGGCCGCTATATGATCTGGCATTGGTTGGGCCGCCCCCAAGAATGGAACGAAAAACGCTGGCCGGCCACCCAGGCGGCTGCCGATTGGATTCAGTGGCAACTGGATACTGATACCCTTCGTCCCGGGGTACGCAAGGACATCCTCTATACCGAAAGCGAATGTGCCCACAATGCCTACGATTTTTATTCCTCTTACAATTGTCTGTACGGGTTGAAGCTCTCCATTCGCATGGCCCAGCAGTTGGGGCATGCCGACAAGATAGAACAATGGACTAATCTTTACAACCGGATGCAACAGGGCATCCTCGATCATCTGGTTGACCAGAGTGATTTTGGGCCTATCTGGCACACCGAGGCCAATTGCGACTGGCAAGACCACGCCCACAAGCTGGCTCATATTCAACTGGCCACCGAAGGGGACACCTATACCCCATTGCAGGATTATCAAACCGGCAAAGACGCCGAATACCTCAAGATCGACATGAACACCTATCGCTACCTGATGAAGGACAAGAACTACAATTGCCTGCGGATGTACGGTTATGGGCAGGGTATGATGATCCAATCCGCACTCCTGATGGATCAGATGGCCGACGCCGAGCAGTTCATAAACATGATGGTCGATCATTGCTATCTGCCTCGTTTTGGCGGTTGGGCCAGCCCCGAAGGCATCATCCTGCATCGCAGCGGCAAGTACTATCTGCCCGTTAACGGATACATGGGCCAGGACAGCCATATCGCCGATTCCACCAAAGCTGTCCGCCTTATGCTTGGCGTTGACGACAACAATTCAAATCACCTGCGTCTGGTGCCTCGCTTTCCGGTGGCCTGGGATTATATACAGATTACAAATTATCCAGTATTGATCGGCCAAAACCGCCATAGGATTTCCTATACCTATCAGCGTTCAGATCAGAGGCAGGATTTTACTTTTTCGTTTGACGAACCGGTGAATAAAGTTAGTGTGCGGCTTGGACCGATTCCGGAAGGAAAAGTCATATCACAAGTCCTTTTTTCGGAGCAACCCACAGCTTTCAAAGAGTTGCAATCTGGTGACAGCCGTTGGGTATGGGTCACGGATATGAAAGGAAAGCAAGGCAAAGTTGAGTTGCTCTTTCAAAAGTGAAGATGGATGGATTTTGGGCAATAATCTGACCACGGAAGCATTCAAGACACCTGTAATCGGATTATGCATTTCATTGAGTATCCGGAATTTGTCCATACTCTTTTGACGAAAATTGCAGACTATAATATCGCCCTTGCCAAACATGGCTTTGAAGTTTTTGTTCGATTTTTCATGCTCGACTCTTGACTTCTTTTACCGTGTTAGCGTCCATGGGTCTTCGAGCTGGTCGGCGACGAATCGCAAAAACTTTGCCGCATAAAATTCGTCGATAATCTGCCCATCGTACGCCAGCGACACATCCATCATCTTGCGCACGCGGAGTTCATCGTCTTTGACCACCAGTGCATCCTGACTAAGGCCGATGGAGATAATTGCCGTTGCCGACGGCGGGGCGATGGCATAAAACTGATGAATGCCGAACATTCCCAGTCCGCTCAGGACGACATTGGCCCCGTCGAAATCGTCGGGCTCGAGTTTGTTAGACCTTGCTTTCGACAGCAGCATCTCGCTCTCGGCGGCAGTCTGAATCAACGTTTTATGTCCCATATCCTGCAAGACCGGTACAACGAGCCCCTGCGGGGCGGCTACGGCAAATCCAATTCCGACTGTTTTGCTGACGACAAGGTTTTCCCGTGCCTGATCGATGGTTGCCGCCAGCATCGGGTACTTGGCCGTCGCCCGCGCCATCGCCAGAATAAAAAAGTCGTTGGTGGTAGCGCGCACGCGAGCCTTGCGGCAGTATTCCCGCCGCATCTCCGTCAGTTCCGTCAGGTCGACGCGGACGGTCATATACCCATTGGCCTTGGTCTGCTTGGAGTGCAGCATCAGCCGGCCAATCAGGCCTTGTATCCGCGTCAGCGGAATTGTCTCAGGTTGTGCTAATTCAGTCATAAAAGCATTTTAACCAAACCAAAATCGGTTGCAAGAATAAACCTCTTGCTCCCCGTTTTCGTAAAGGTATAATGGTCGTGAAAATACAGTAACTAAGATTCAATGGAAGGGATCACAGATGAAGATGCGTTCGCTTTTGTTTGTCCTGTGCGGAATAATGCTGTTTGCAGTCGGTTGCCAGGGTACCTATTATAAGACAATGGAGGTCTTTGGTAAGCAAAAAAAAGACCTGCTGGTCAGCAAGGTAATCTCGGCCCGGGATGCCCAATTAGACGCTAAGGAGCAATTCGCCTCGGCATTGGATGAGTTTCGCAGCATCGTAGGCTATAATGGCACCCTGCTCGACGAAAAATACAAGACCTTGAAAGCCCAGTATGAAAAATGCGAATCCCGTACCCGCACGGTAGAAAGCCGGATTGATGACGTCAAACGGGTTGCCAAAGACCTGTTTCGGGAATGGGAAGACGAGTTGGATCAGTACTCCAGCCCGGCGTTGCGGGCTTCGAGCGAAAAGAAGCTTGGCGAAACCCAGCAGCGCTATGACCGGCTGATCGGGGCGATGGAAAAAGCTCGTAACAAGATATATCCGGTACAAAATTCGTTTAAGGATCAGGTCTTATTCCTCAAGCACAACCTGAATGCCCAGGCGGTTGCCTCACTGGATAGGGAGCTGGATGTCATCGAAAAAGAGAT
>CAZVXR010000126.1:0-2339 GCA_964630865.1 uncultured Pirellulales bacterium
TCAATTTAATGTTGCGGATTTCGGCGCGATTGGCGACGGCAAGACCGATTGTACGGCCGCACTCCAAAAAGCGATTGAAAAGGCCCGCACAGAAGGTCCAGGGGTGACAATTCAATTCGGCAAAGGGCGGTATTTGATGTCCACTCCGCTGCCGCCCGACGGCAAGCGCAACGAGCCGGATTTCTCGCACATGAACTCCAAAGACCGCGAGGAGTTTGAGCTGTATAAAAAATGCCGCTGGTATCCGTTGGAGCCGTGTATTTTGATTAAAGACGTCAAAGGCCTGACGCTGGCCGGTCTGGGTTCCGAGACCGAGCTGATCGTTACCGTGCCGCTGGCGACTGCATTTCATATCGAACATAGCTCGAATATCGTCTTTCGCGATATGGTGCTCGATTATGATCCCATCCCGTTTACCCAGGGAACCATTACCGCCATCGACGCTGTAGAGGGCACCTTTGATCTGAAGATCGACGACGGCTATGCGGAACTGTCGGACCGCTGGTTTGCTCTGTCGGACGCCAAGTGGGGTATGCCGTATGATGCGCAAGGGTACTTTCGGATGGGCGGCGAAAGTGCGGTGATGACTCCCACATGGGAATCGGTCGGCCAGCGCACCTGGCGGATGAAAATGCACGCGAAGGGGCAGGCCGGCGGGCTGGCTGTCGGCGACCGTTATGTGCATATCGCCCGGATGGGCGGTGTGGCATCGCTGTATTTTCATGCCTGCGGCGACCTCAAAGTGGAGAATGTACGTTTTTACAGTTCCCCCGGCACCTCGGTGATCGCTCACGAATGTCTTGGGGCGATCCATGTCAAAGGTATACAGGTGATGCGGCGTCCCGGCAGTGACCGTCTGCTGAGCACAAACGCCGACGGCGTTCACTGCCAATCCAACCGCAAAGGATTTTTGATTGAAGATTGTTTGTTGTCTGGGATGGCCGATGACGGGATGAACACCTACGGGCTGCCCAGCATCATCACCGAAGTTCTGGCTGCCGATAAAGTTCGCGTCAGTGATGTGTATGTGCTGCAGAAGGGCGATCGCGTGCAGGTCTTTGAGCCGTCAACCGGCGTTTTGCGGGCGGCGTCGGTCGAGATTGCCTCGGTGGAAGGCAATGTTGTTACGCTGCAGGAGCCTGTCGCGGGAATCGTAGCCGGTGCAAATCATGCCACAGGCGATGCGCTGTTTAACCTGTCGGCCTGCGGCAGCGGTTTTATTGTCCGCAATAACGTCATCGGCAATTTTCGCGGCCGTGGGGCGCTGGCGCGTGCCCACCATGGGTTGATCGAAAACAACCTGATCTTTCTGACCAGCGGCCAGGGCATCTCCATCTGCAATGAGCCGGACTGGCCGGAAGGCCCTGTGCCGAGGGATATTACGATACGCGGCAACACGCTGATGGGTGTGCATAGAGACCATGGGCAGGCAGACGGGGCGGCTATTTATCTGGCGTCAGTGAAAAAACTTTCGCAGCCGCCGCAGACGATAACGCCGTGCACGTTTGTGGCCGATGTGCCTGAGTTTGGCAACGTGACGATCGAAAATAATACGATTATCGATCCGCCGGCGTCCGGAATTCAGCTGCAGGGAATCCGCGACGCACAATTGAACGGCAACACGATTTTCTACTCAGGTATTGCACGGCCGATTACGGACTATTTTCCCGTACGTTTGGACCGCTGTCGGAATGTACAGATTTCAGGTTTACAAGTGACGGATCCCATGCGTATAACCAAAGCTCAAATCCTGCGTAACGATACGCCCGAGACCGAACTTAAATAAACCGATACTGTCCTCCTGCTGTGTCGGGATCAGTAAATCAATCTGCAGGAAAATATTCAGCGATATCTTGAGTAAGTTAAGAGATCTGCGAAAACGCTACAGCGTCTTTCAGATTTTAGTGAAACTCTGCGCGATGGCGGGTATTGATGATGATTGTACAGCAGACTTTTCGGCCCATTCAAATATTAATCGCACCTCTGTTATGAGGCCATCTATCAATTTTGGGTATGGGACTTGAGTGAACCGGAGAGAGTCAGACACCTTTATTCGGTTAACAAGAACGAAACGGGTTCAGGAGCATTTATTTTCTTGTCATACCCTCTCATTAATCATTACACATTGTGCAGGATAAACCGCCCGACAGTTGCCCGATAAAAACCAATCTATAATATTTCACCACGAAGTCATGGAAGAACCAAAGCGGGTCAGACACGCTTTTACGGTTGACATGCGAATAATGATGGGATATATTGACGGTCATGCCAAGACCAAAACGAATAGCTAAAGGAAATGTTGTATATCACGTTCTGAACCGTGCCAACGGCCGGCTCAG
>CAZVXR010000127.1:0-3345 GCA_964630865.1 uncultured Pirellulales bacterium
CCTAAAACCACGTCTTTTTGCGTACGGCTATTCATCGCGAAATCCGCACCCGCCGCACCGGCGGTAGCAAAAAAGCCTGCCGTTGCCTGAAAAGCCATGAACGCCCCCAAGCCTAATGCGGGAATCATTGCATTGGAAACCATCAGAGGCGATTGAAATTTGCTGATTCCACCCAAATTTGTAAATCCGGCGATCACAATCGCGGCTAATGGAAAAATGGGTATCCAGCTTGAGAGCCATCCGAGCCAACTGATGCCGATAGCCCCAACCAACGCAAATGCCAATCCCCACACCGCACAGACCAGCCAGAACATCGTTGTATTCGGACCGGCCTGATTACCGATTGCCTGCATAAAAAACGAGGCCGCAGAAAATGTAAACACTGCGTGCCAGCCAATTTGCAGTACACCCATCAGCAGGCCGGGCATCAAGATGCCGCCGTTGGTGCCGAACGTTGAAGAGCCAACCACATACAACGGCATACCAGTCTTAAAACCGAGCATTCCCGGCACATAATATAATGCAAAACAAAACAGGGCTCCAACCACAAGACCAATCACGGTCGCAAGAATACTGCCGTAAGCCAGCGAACCGAGCATTCCCGCCATAAACGGGACGGACAGAAATATTCCCGCATAGGATGGCGCGATATTTTTGTGCCATGCGGCACGATTGTCAGAGGAATTTGGTTTTGCTGCTGTTAGGTAACCGGGCAATTCGACATTTGACATAGTTAGGCCTTTCTAAATAAAACGCGTTATAAATCTTTGCGAATCTCGCTACGGATTACGAGATATATTGTCCATAAAGCAACCAGTGCAAATGCCAGCGCGCTCCATCGATGCACATCGAAAAGAAATTCCTGGCCACGGGTGCCAAACAACGGCGTCATACTAATTGCCATCGATAGCGCAACAGGCAGCGACAACGCCGCCAGGAGCCAAAATCCAACTTTACTTGCCCCTGAAAAATCGGTCAGGCAGCAGGCGCCTTGCGTTTTGCGGGTTTTCCAAAGGTCAATGAACTGATTGCTGTCCTGTTTACAGAACTGATACTGCTGAGCGCCGCTAACGACCACAAACGCTATACAGGCAATAAATACCGGCGCCACGGTTGCATGCAGCATCAGCCAGTAGCCGCCCAGCCGGCCGCCCAGCAGCAGCGGCAAAAATCCGGTCAACCCCAGCACGAGAAAACACAGCAGCCCCAGCATTAAAGCCAGCTTGCGAAACCGTGCCGGCCAGCCGCGGGATTGCTCCAAAAACAGAAGCGTCAGTAAATGCACTCCCTTGCGAAGCACCGCACCGAAGGTAAACCGCGGCTTATAGCCGCAAGGAAACACGAGTGAATGCAGCAGAATACCACCAAGGATGGCTGCAAATGCTAAAAGTGAGACGGTCTGGAACATATTATTTCGTCTCCTCTGAACAAGCGTTTGAGATCACTACAATTGCCTTTAACCCGTAAATCAATAGAACCAGCCCGATAAGACCGCAGGCGGAAAAAACAACCCACTTTAGCATCGGACGGAAGATAAAAGAGGCATTGAATGCCCACATATAAAATCGATCGATACCCTGCAGTTTGACCATTTCAACGATTTGTTTACCACCTTGAATGGGGCTATCCAGTTCCACGCCAGCAAAAAAGAATGGCGAGTCTGTCGTATGACAATCAACGCATTTTCGAACCCCAAGCGACTGACCGGCAGGCCGCACATCGTGCGCCATCGGCCAGGCATACGCTCCTGCCGCCGGATGGGCGGAAGATTGCAGTGCGTTCTTGCTGCCTAATTGATACAATTTGCCTCCAGCGATATAAACTGGCTTGCTGCCTTGCTGCTGGGATAACAGCCCCAATACTTCGGCAACCTGCTTTTCGGTCAAAGGCCGCCAGTTGTCTTTGCGCTCGACTTCCGCCGAGAGAATACTGCCAGCGGCAGTAAGGACTTTTGCCAAAGGTATCGGCGTAACCGCATCGCCTTCCATGGTCGCCCAAAAGGCGGGCCAGAACAGGTAATTGGCTCCAATTCTGCCGTCAGCCTCTTTGAGCATTACCGGAGCGTACAGATGCGGCAATTGTAGATCCTGTTTATGTTTGCCGTGCAGCCCGAGCTTGTGAATTTGTGCGGTCCGCCAGCGTCCGGGGGCTTTGTCGGGGAATATCCCGGAATGGCACGCCGTACAGGTCAGTTTTTCAAAGTGAATTGTCGGAATACCCGCATGCCGCGGTATGGGCGAACCGAGCCGCCCTGCCTGCGGAGCGGAAGAACCTGCGATTCCAAAATGACAGCCTTTACAGGACAGCGTTTCCGCATCGCCAACAGCATCTTCATTGCCGCGAGCAATCTGGTGATTTACGCCATTGCGATGACAATCAGTACAGCTTAGTCCTGCGGCAGAATGCACATCTTTGTCGCGTGTCCACTCGTTCGGCTCGCCGACGCTCATATTCTGACTGGAATGACAAAAGCTGCACTGCCTGTCCCGCGGCTTGCCAACGATATCAAAAAAGACCATATTGTCTTTGTCAAATGAGCCGTCTTTGTAGGTTGTTTTAATGCCTTCGTCAAATTCCGGATCGAAATAGCTCGATAGCTCCGAGGCGACACCATTGATAATCGCCTTTCCACTGGATGCGGCGGACGCCCAGCGATAGTTTTGCCGAGCCAGCTGCATTGCCGCCAGACTTTGGTCCTGATGCGGGTCAGCATGGTGGCAGGCAAGACAGTTAATCTCCACCTTGCCGCTGATAGTCTGGCGAATGGTTTGTTCCGGATTGGTTGCGGCTATTTCCCCATAGCCGCCTCCGGGAAAGTGGCTGCCGAAAGCAACCACAAAATCCCACGCCGTCAGCCCGACCTGTTCGGGCTTAAATGTTCCCTGCCAACCGCGACCCGACACGGGCAACTGGGTGCGGGTTTTGGCGTCCGACAAGACCCACGCCTGACCGTTGCGTCCGGCAGGTACATCTTGCCGACAGGCATTAAAATGCCAGCCCTGGCTGATGGTTTCATAATCATGACACTGCCCGCAGGTCTGCTTGGTTGAAAACGGCTTGGCATCCTTGTCGGCTGCGCGAATAGGCTTGCCGTTTTCATCCATCAACTGCAGCAAATGTACCGGCCCACTGCGGTTGCCATCGTTGCCGTCGCCCAGAAGTTTGTTTTCCTGCGCCACGGCCGTAATTGCAATCAGCGAGGTAATTCCAATTATCGATCTAATTCGATTCAACATACTCTTGACCACTTGACTGTTAAACCTTAAACTCGTCGGGATTGAACTCCAGCCGACATCCCTTTTCGACCGCCTCATTGACTTTCAGTACCGTTACGGCGGTTTCATA
>CAZVXR010000128.1:0-2487 GCA_964630865.1 uncultured Pirellulales bacterium
GGCTTGTGTTTCGAACCAGCTCCTGCATCACACCGTATTCGAGAAATGCTGTTTCAAACGTACGTTCCGCCCGCCCCCCCTGATAGACGTTGGGGACACGCGAGGTCCCGGTCCAGACCTGTGCGATGCAGCCGTCAACAACCTCCGAGTCGATCAATGCCGACTGCGGCGAGACGATCTGCCATTGCGTGTAATTGATAAGGCTGTGCGTCGGTACGTATATCCGGAGTTTTCGGTTGTATTTTTGAAGGGCGTACTCTTTGCAGGTTTCGGCAACGCGACGCAGGGTGCGACGGTAAAGATAGTATTTCAACCGACTGGCTTTGTATTGGGCGTCTGGCGAGGTGTCAGGACGCACAAAAGGCTCATTATAAAAAATCTGCCATTCACGCTGGAACGCCTCGGAAAATCCGGCATTGGCCCAGAACTCCGGCTCTTCGAGATGAATAGCAAGCACTCCGGCATCAATGGCCGGTTTTAATTTCTCAGAAATATAATCCGCAAATTCAACGGAAGGAACAACGTATGGAATACCCGGATTATGGAGCCTTAGTGAACCATCGGATTTCATTTGAGACAAAGACATAATGTCATTGCCTTTGAGGTCTCTAAAGTCAAAGTAATTGCCCCAGGAGATACCCGTCATCAGATGCGGAAGATAGCCTTTGTCAACCCATGATTTGATATCCTGGGCAAGAGTAGGACTATCAATTCCGTACACCATCGCGAAATCATTCCGGAAGTCAACATTCGGGTCGTAAGGGCCCAGGCCCTGAAAGCCGGTCAGTTCCAGCCTGCGGTCCGTCACCAGCCGAACTCCCTTATCCGCGTGAAGAAAAGATGTCAAGAGTATTAAAACCAAACTTAACGGCAGCCGTATAGAACATTTCATAAAACAAATCCTTTTATCTATGAATATCAACCTTGATCGGTTCTTGCCGATATGTGTCAGTTAAACTGCCGTCAACAACAACGTCCGCGACCTATTCTACGGTAACGCTCTTGGCTAAGTTGCGGGGTTTATCGACATCGAAGCCTTTCAGTACCGCCGCGTGATACGCCATTAGTTGCAGCGGAATAACCGTCAGCATCGGCTGAAGCGACTCACAAATATCCGGCACGGTAATCAGATGATTGGCATACGGCTTGATGTCATTGTCGCCCTCAGTTGCAACAACAATCGTCCTGCCGCCGCGAGCGCGGACTTCCTGAATATTGCCGATAATTTTTTCATATTGCGAGCAGCGGGTCGCGATAAAGACCGCCGGCATATTGTCGGTAATCAGCGCTATCGGCCCGTGTTTCATCTCAGCCGCAGGCAATCCTTCGGCGTGGATGTAACTGATTTCCTTGAGTTTCAACGCCCCCTCCAGCGCAACAGGGTAATTAAATCCCCGCCCGAGGAATAACCAGTTGGCTTTGTCCAAATTGTCCGCCGCGATTTGCTTGATATACTCCGACTGATTCATAATATGGGCGACTTTGTCCGGCACCTGCACCAGTTCACTTAATACCTGGTGTGCAACCTCGCAGCTTAAATGCCGCCTGCGACCCAGTTCAATGGCCAGCATGGCTAAAACCGCAACCTGCGCCGTAAAGGCTTTGGTACTGGCAACGCCGATTTCCGGGCCGACTCGCAGATACACGCCCGCATCCGTCGTCCGTGCAATCGTTGAGCCAACCGCGTTAACAACGCCGAGAACCATCGCTCCGCGTTCTTTGGCCAGTTCGACTGCGGCCAGCGTATCGGCTGTTTCTCCCGACTGGCTGATGGCAATAACCACCGTACCCTCTTCAAGAATGGGGTTGCGATAGCGAAATTCACTGGCATATTCGACTTCGGCAGGAATCCGCGCCAATTGCTCGAGCATAAATTCGCCCACTAATCCGGCGTGCCATGCCGTACCGCAGGCGGTAATGATAATGCGTTTGGTACGGGTTAGTTCGCGGAAATACGTCTGCAATCCGCCCAGAATAATCCTGCCGTTTTTCAGGTCGATACGACCGCCCAGGCATGTTTCAATTGCCTTGGGCTGTTCGGCAATCTCTTTCTGCATATAGTGCTGGAAACCTTCCAGCTCAATCTGATCAAGCGAAATTTCAATCGCCGTCAGTTCTTTTTGAATATCCTGATTGGTGATGGTTTTGGTGCTGAAGCCCTCGGAACCAACCGTAACCATCTCACCATCCGAAAGATAGATCGCCTGGGTGGTATGCTCGACAATCGCCGACGCGTCCGAAGCGAGAATATATTCCTTATCTCCCACGCCTAAAATTAAGGGACTGCCCTTTTTCGCGCCGATTAGCGTGTCGGGGAATTCCGAGCAGAGTATCGCCAGCCCGTAAGTACCCTGCAGTTCGTGCAGCGCCCGCTGTACCGCCCACTCGAACCGGCTTTGTCCGTCCGAGCATTTTTTGCCTTTGCAGTCGTCGCCTTTGGCATAAAAATAGCCGATGAGATTCGCGACGACCTCCGTATCCGTTTCG
>CAZVXR010000129.1:0-2966 GCA_964630865.1 uncultured Pirellulales bacterium
CACAACCTCGCCTTTAATAAACAGAAGGACAACAGGAGGAATACAGGGAATGAAAGAATACAAAAAAACAAAACGAACCCAATTTCCCCATTTTTCAGCAAATTTCAAGGGTCACCAAACATGTATTCCTGTATTCCTGTATTCCTGCATTCCTGCATACCTGCATACCTGTTTCATCAAAACGAACCCATTTGGCTGTCGGCTGGAAGCTGGTCGCTGAAAGCTGTTTTATCAAAACGAACCCAATTTTGCTGGCGGCTGGTCGCTGGAAGCCGGGAGCTTTTCGCAAAACGAACCCATTTTTCTGCATTGCATTTTGTGTCGATGCGATATACATTAAATGTATGAAGAATATCTCCCCAACTCAATCGGATTGTAATTTTTTCGAGCTGGTCGCCGATGCGGCGTTCACCAACCCATTTTCTGCAAAACGAACCCAAATTGACCGCCAGATTGCCGGCCTTACCGGCCAGAGCGACGCCAAGGCCACAGTCGAAGCAATGCTGGATAAAGTGCGTGCCAAACTGCGCGATATTGGACATATAATTTCGCCGGAAACACTTACTATACAACATCTTAAAGATGAACATCAAACGCTGATCAAGTATGTCTTCCTGTTCGACATCTTCCACCAATTCGCGCCCGATTTTGATACCCTGATTCGTCGCCAGGAAAAGCAGCCCGAAAAAGCCATCCTTGTCCCGTTCACCTCCAATGCCTTAGAACAGCTTCGGCAGCGCGGCTTCGACCCCCAGCAATCCGCCCGTTATTTGGGTTTATTTTACCAAATCCGCCGGGCATACTACTTTATACAGCAGGGCCTAATCGGCCAAAGCAACTGTATGCGAGCCCTGAGGACTTCGCTATGGAACAATATATTCACTTATGACATAAGAGGTTATGAGCAGTATCTCTGGGACAGAATGGAAGACTTTGCGACATTGCTGGAAGGCCCAACCGGCTCCGGCAAAGGTGCCGCCGCCGCCGCCATCGGCAAAAGCTGCTTTATCCCATTTGACCCAGCCAGCGGAACGTTTCAGAGCAGCTTTACGCAGCTCTTTGTCCCGGCCAACCTGAGCCAGTACGCTCCCAGCCTGCTGGAAAGCGAATTATTCGGTCATACCCGCGGGGCCTTTACCGGGGCAATCAGCGAACACGAAGGGCTGTTCGGCCTGTGCCGCCCGCATGGAACCATCTTTCTCGACGAAATCGGCGAAATCAGCCCACAGGTTCAGGTTACACTTCTAAAAGTATTGGAAGAAAGGACTTATACGCCGGTTGGAAGTCATAGAACCAAACGATTTTCCGGCAGGGTCATCGCGGCAACCAACCGGCCAGTCGCCCAACTGCGGGAGCAAGGGAAATTCCGAGAAGACTTCTTCTATCGGCTTTGCGCGGATTGCATCGAGATGCCAAGCCTTGCCCAACGGGTGCAGGAAAACCCACAGGAGCTTGTCGAGCTCGTAGAGCATTTTACTCGTGTTATCACGGGGCAGGATGCACCTGTGCTTTGCGAAAAGGTGATAAACGTAATCCAGAATCGATTGGGCAAAGACTATTTCTGGCCCGGCAACGTCCGAGAACTGGCCCAGTGCATCCGGCGGGTCATCCTCAAAGATGATTATCTGCCAACAGCAATACAGCCCAAAAACCGGACATCCGAGGTCGCCCAAGGACTTGAACACTCCAAATACTCCGCAGACCAGCTATTAACTATCTATTTCAAAATACTTTATGAAAAAAATCCATCCTATCAAGAGGTCGCCCGCATCGCCAAAACAGACTGGCGGACAGCCAAAAAATACCTGGACAGCTCACTACAAGACATAACTCATTGATATGATATTAGTTAAGGTAAATCTTAAACGATTTTACAAAAAATTTATAAAATTTTTTGACTTTGTTATTTTTTTGGGCACCATTTCGCCTTGGTCTTCACATATTAAGACGCTGGGTGTCACCAAAGACCCATCTCAAGTTACAGACAATACCATCGGATTTGGGAAATCTTTGAAGAGTACGATTGTTCTCGATTTCAACAGTGCCCAGTTGGATGTCTTGCGAGCATACGCTGTCGATGGCAGAATCGCTTTGGGCTTTGACCCGGATTGCCATTTCTATAATTGCGGTGTTAATTTCTCAATAAATACCGCAGTCGTCCCGGCACCGAGCGCCATTCTTTTGGCTGGCCTTGGAACGACTCTTGTCGGCTGGCTGCGAAGACGGAATTTTCTGTAATAGCAAGTTAACTATTCGACGTGCTAATGCCGTCGGTGTAATAAACGCTTTCCGCGGATGTGGCTAAAACCACACTTGCGGGAGGCGTTTTTTTTGCCTGTTTTATGGTTTGTAATACGGGCCATCCAGATAGGATGTCGACCAGCAGCCAAATTCAAACGACATGTTGGCATCAAGGCTCATTGTGGCTCCGGCATAATTGAGATATCCTCCCGGATATTCTCTATAAGGAAAAAAACTGTTGCCATACCAGCGATCCCACAACCAACTCCGCTGATACCACCAATACGGTAATGGGCGTGTTTCGGATACCATGGCGATACCCTGCTTTGGGACTATCGGAGTTGGCGACTCTATGCCCTGAGTAATCCAGTTCGACGCAGCAACAGCGCTGACACTGTGAGACAGAATCAAGTGTCTCGTTTCAGGACAGACTGCTTCCGCTTTCGAAATATTGGGGTCGGGCATCACGGTTTGAACCGGGGTTTGTACGACAGGCAAATTAGGGTCGTTAGGCTCCTTAACTGCGACTGTTGAATTCGAGTCAGGGATGGGGTTGTCTTTTTCAGCGGGTTGTTCCAGTACAGAGGCCTCTTTTTTATCCTCTGCGAAACCTTGCACGGCGCAAACTGTAATCATCGCCAAAAAAACGGCCGCACTCCAAATCCGATATTTTTCTGTCAAACCTGCCATTGGTCATTCAATTTACAAGTTATAATACCTTTTTT
>CAZVXR010000130.1:0-3559 GCA_964630865.1 uncultured Pirellulales bacterium
CTGCGACTGGAAGACCGTGCAAATACCATCGGCAAAATGATTAGCCTGCCCAGCGGCAAATATATTGGTATCCTGCTTCCAATTGGAATTGCCGCCGAAGACTTCAAGTCGCCCCCCAAAAAGCCCCTCGCCGAACGGGCATGGTTTAATTGCTACGGCGGAAAATAGGCATAAAAAAAGATTGTCCTGCGACAAACAGGACAATCTTTAAGAATTTGCGCTGTTTTTAAGGCTTTACAGCGATAGAAAAACTGAAAAGCCTTGTTGTAACTTCAATTAAGAAAAGCTTTTACGAATGTTGACACAACGACCCACACGGCGCTTGCGATTGTGAATTGCGCGACCTTTGCTGGTTCCCTGACGAGCCAAAAACCCCTGCCGACGGGTACGCCTACGAAGACTTTTTACATGATTTTCCACTTTTATCTCTCCTGAATTATCACTCGCTTAACGAGTAAGCTACTTATTTTATCTTGAATCTATTCCAAACAGAGGGGCGATTATAGCCATACGCCAACAATTTTCAAGCAAAAAGTTGAAATTTCTTGTGACACCTGAATATCTGCCAGTCCCGCCTATGCGAAAAGGTATGATCAGGCCACCGATGCTACCCTGACGGCCTATCCTCTGCTGTACAAAGGCAGGTCGAAGTCGTTGACGACCTGGCCGAGGGCCGACTGGCCAAGCGCTTCGGCGACAATGGTCTTTTGCGACGGATTGATGGCCACCTCAAGACCCGAAAACCGCGTTTGCGTGTATATGGTTTCTCCTTCACCCCGGGTCTTGACTCTGTAGCCTTTGCTGGTGATGTGTTTTATAATATCGCCAAATTTTCTTGCATCAATCGAGATATATTCCTTGGATGCAGCGCCGGAGGCATCTCCCAAGCCTTTTACTTTCCACTTCTTATAGAATTTTTGACCTTTATTCATAACACCTCGCGCAAAAATAAAAAATCAAAACATTAAAATAAGTGCAAGCAACGCTGGATGTGCAAAAAAGAGGATAAAAACAAAAGCGAGGGTATTTTCAGCGTTTCAAAGAGCCAATGTAAGCCGTTTCACAAGCCAACTCTGGATATCATCATACGTGCAACAAACCCAACATATCAAGTAAAAAATCTTTTAAGTGAAAATTTAAAGTTTAGCTTGAAATTTACATCCCACCTACTGTTCCAGCACTCGCGTGCGGTAGAGCTTGGTTTCCAGCGACTTTTGATAGGCCGTCCAACTGCCTTCGGTACTGTCGTTTTCAATCAGCGTCGTAGTCTGGTTCATTTTGGCGTCTAAGTTGTCGATGTAGTTGACCATAAATGCCTCGGGGGTTGCTGGCAGTTTGGGCGAACCAAAATCATACGAGCCGTGATGGCTGACCATGATATGGAGAATATTGTCTAAAATAGCGCCATCAACCGGTTTGCCCTGTGCGGCTAATTTGTCGGCAGCCATCGCCACCATTTGCGTACCAAGGATAATATGCCCCAGCAATTGCCCTGAATCTGTATACGATATCGCTGCCTTGTAAGACAATTCTTTGGTCTTGGCAATGTCGTGGAGGAAAATCGCCGCTCGAACCAAATCCTTTTGAATCTTCGGGTATAATGGAAAAATCGCCTCGGCCACTTCCAGCATATTGAGCGTATGTTCGAGCAATCCGCCTAAGAAATTATGGTGCATCTGCATCGCCGCCGGGGCATTGCAAAACAGCATCATCAGGTCTTTATCATATAGAAATGCGTCCACTAAAGTCTTGATTTGAGGATGGGTAATGAGACCCAATAGCTCCTTAAAGCGGTTATACATCGTCGGGACATCTTTTTCCGTGCGGGCCATATAGTCGGCCAGATTGACCTTGTCCTGGCCAACGACTAAAACGTCATTGATGACAATCTGGAGTGCATTTTGATACAATTCGCTTTTGCCGCGAATCTGAACAAATCCTTCGGACGGCAGCGATTGATAAATGGCCTCGGTCGCCTGCCACATCCGGCAGTTGGTCTTGCCGGTCTTGTCGGAAAGATACATCGCGATGTACAGATCGCCCTTGGTTGTCGGCCGCAGCACCGGCTGCGTTACCAGATACACATCATTGATATTCATTCCGGGCTTTATGTCTTTGATAAATAAATGCGTCATACTATCTCCTGATAAAAAATTCAAATTGTCTCTGCGGATTATAGCGAAAAAAGTTACTTCCGAAAAGCGGAAAACAAAAAGGCTTCTATCTTTTCATTACCCCATTATTTACAATAAGTTAGAGCCAAGCCAAGAGGTTGTTCATGAGAACAGAGTTGAATAATATTGAAATTACTATTGACTTTATTTAATAGATTGTTAATAATATTAAAGTTAAAGAGGATTATATAATGAGCCAATTACCCGTACAATGCCCGGCCTGCAAGGAACAATTGAAAGTCAAACGGCTGGTCTGTGAGAATTGCCAGACGCAGGTGGAAGGACTTTACGAATTGCCCTTACTGGTGCGACTGGAATCGGAAGAGCAGGCATTTTTAATTGATTTCCTCAAGTGCAGCGGTTCGCTCAAGGATATGGCCGCTCTGATGAAACTCAGTTACCCCACGGTTCGAAACCGGCTGGATGAAATCATCGACAAAATCAAGCAGCTCGAAAAAACAGTTGCCAAAGAAGCCAAGGAGAAAAGCAAATGAACGAGCAAGTAATTCCCCTCAAGAAAAATCGGCTGATTATCTGGATGTTTAATCCATTTATGTATATTGCTGGTGGGCAGGCGCTGATTATCGGTTTGCTTGTGATTGTCACCACAGGTTTAATCGGCTCCTTGGGGAATGTTCATTTTGACGGCGTATTGGATATGCATCCCGGCCCTGTGGCGCCGCTTTGGCTGTTTTTCGCAGAAGGTTTTATTGATTGGCTAAGTCTGGCTGCAGTTTTGTTGGTTGCAGGCTTGATAATGAAAGGAACTTCGTTTCGGTTTATTGATGTTTTCGGCACACAGGCGCTGGCTCGCTGGCCGATGCTGTTATCGGCTGCTGCAGGGTTACCGCCGGCCAATCAGCGGGTGACGGATGAATTGCTGAAAATGGCACAGAATCCAAATCAGCCGCTGTCTTTGCAGCCCATCGATATTGCAGTATTTGCTGCAGCGATGATTGTGATTTTAATCGCACTGGCCTGGATGGTTGTGCTGATGTACCGAGCGTATGCGGTGTCCTGCAATCTGAGAGGAGCAAAAGCGATCATTAGTTTTATTGCGGCTTTGCTGATCGCCGAGGTGGCCTCCAAGTTTGCCTTGTGGCCGCTGTTTAAAATAATTTCGAAATAGGAGAAGCTATGACGACTTCATACAAACACACACAGAAAGGCAGTCCTCTATTTTATATCGGCATCCCACTTATGGGAGTTGTGATTATTTTGATTCCGTTTATAATTTTTAAAACAGCAGCAGGAGATTCAGAATCGTTTGCCGTTAATGCATTGCTGGGTGCACTGATGTTGTCACTCTGGTGTACCGCACCGGTACTGTTGTATGCGGGGTTCTTTCTCAGTCGGCTGATGGTGTGGATTGATGGGGAGTTTGT
>CAZVXR010000131.1:0-11288 GCA_964630865.1 uncultured Pirellulales bacterium
CATCAATCAGTGGCAATCGCTGTGTTATCGCGAAACCGAGTCATCCATTCGTGCGCTGCCGGGCGTGAAAGTTGCAATTATCATCTCGTGTTATAATGCCGCCCACTATCTGGCCGAATGCCTCGATAGCCTCTGCGCACAAACCCTGACCAACTGGGAAGCGATCATTGTCGATGACGGCAGCAAAGATAATTCTGTGGAAATTCTTAAACAGTACGCCGCACGGGATTCCCGCTTTCGGATTTATGCCAATTCCGACAATCGCGGTCCTTATGTCCGGCGCAATTTTGCAATTCAGCAGGCAAAAGCTCCTTTTATTGTACTGCATGATGCCGATGATATCATGGCTCCTGAGAAACTGGAAATTCTCCTTGGCGAAATCCTCAAAGATGACCGGCTCGGTATCGTCGGAGCGTTTTACGGATGGTTTATGGGGCAATTTAAGGGATTAAGCTGCTGCGACCGAATTACCGGCATGGTAACTCACGAAGACATGCTCGCCGGATTTCTCAACAGCAAGCGGGACATTTGCTGCCACGCCGCGGCAATTATACGCAAGACCCTGTTTGACCGGATTGGTCTTTATGATACCCATCCGTGGGGAGCCGATAGTTTCTGGCTGTCCAAGGCCGCGATATACAGCGCACTAACAGGCAGCGTCCGTTACAAAAATATCCCCGAATATCTGTCGTTTATCCGCAAACATTCCGACTCGCAAACCGGCAAGATTAGTCCCAATGACCCGCGCGGACGGCGCCGCCGATTGGTGCTTTTTTTCCGCGACAGACTTCAGCGGATTGTCGATAAAAAGAAACAGTGTCCCGACCTGGATGTCGGACGTGAACTCCGAGAGTGTACCTGCAGCGATTTTATCCCCATGTTCGGCCATCTGTTTGAGCAGTGGGAATCCATGCCGGCAGATACAGCCATGATCAAAAGCCGAATGGACGCCGCGGTCTCGGAATTTCTAAACCAGATGGTTGTCAGGGCGAATATGCTCTTGGACACACTCAAAAGCATGCTGCCCGACGCCGAACGGAAAGTCGTTGGATTTAATCTGCTGCGCGGGCTGTGCCAGTTTGCCTGCGGCGCCGATGATATCGCCAGACAGTGCCTGCGTAAAGAATATGAAGATCACAAAACCATTCAGGCGCTACGTTTTCTGGAATTATACCTGAATGCGGAACCTGTTCAACACGACAGCGCCCAGCGCAGAAAAATCGTGGATGATTTTGTGTTTGCCTATCCGGAAATAGAAAATCCTGTCGCCGAAGTTGTTTTTGATAATCGCACATCCAGCCCGGCCACAGTGTCGGTGATGATAGATTGCAGAGATTCAGAGATTGATTTTGGAGAAATGATTGCCGGCTGGTCAGCGCAGCGGAGCGGCGACTTTGAACTGATTGTTTTAACCTGCGGCAACCGCAGGTCGGATTTTGAACCCCTCGGCCAAGTGCCGCTCAATGTGGCGGTAATTAACATCAATCAGCCGGTCACGAAAGCCCTTGCCAAAAATCTGGCATTGCCGCATTGCCGCGGCGATATCATCGCATTTGTCTGGCCGCTGGTTCGGGTTGCCGAATCATTTATACAAGATTTGATTGAGCGTTTCAGCCGCGGCGACATCAGCGCGGTTCGCGGGAAAATACTCAGCAATGAAACGCTGCTGCCGCATCCTGAATACGACCTGGGAGATGTCGTTCGATATAGTTGTGCCGATACCGATAAGCTCTGCGCCGTAAGACGCCGGGAGATTGAGACGCACGGCGGTTTCAATGCGGAATTGTTTGGAACGGACATGCTGGGGCTGTCCTGGAAAATCTACAATCCGAAACACAGTGACGAAAGCTATCCGATTGTCTATATGCCGCACCTGATGGGCGTGTTATCGGGAGACTATGACAAAACGGATCACCTGCTTTACGCGATAGGCAAAGAACAATTATTCTGGCATACCTCCGCCCCGCAGCAGTATTCATTCTTTAGGCAATTTGTCGAGAACTATTATTCCCGCGGCGATACTGCCGCAGCTATTCCGGCGGTTGCCCAGAATATCACCAATTATTTTATGCCGCGGTGTGCTCCAGTTGCGATGGAATGGGCGATCCGAGGGATTCAACTGACCCCGAACAGTATCGATGCGATTGCTGTACTTGCGGTGTGTGAGTTAAAGTTTGGCGATAAAAATCGTGCTGCAGAGCTTTTCCGGGACATACTCAATCGACCGTTCGCCAGAGCGATTGAACGCCGGGTTTTTAAGGAACAGGAACGACAGCAGTACACGGAGGTTTTTCAATGTTATGTCGACAGTCTCCTGTCACTGGCAGAATACGATAATCAAATGGGCCGCATCGCGGACGCTCAGCAGGCCGTACAGAAACTGTTGACCAATCGAAATATCGTTCTAAATAGCGAGGCACGCAGCAGGGCAAAGTGTATTTTGAATGGTCGCCCGTCGGGTGAGCCGAATCAGCCCCACTTGGTTTCGGTGATTATGCCCGTCTACAACGCAGCGCAATTTATCAGCGCTGCTATTAGCAGTGTTTTAGCGCAAAGCTATCCGCATCTGGAATTGATAATTATCAATGACGGCTCAACCGACTCTACCGAGCAGGTTATCCGGCAGTTTAATGATCCCAGAATTCGTCTCGAAACCCAATCCAACGCCGGACCTGCGGCAGCGCGGAATCACGGATTGAGCTTGGCAACTGGTGCATTTGTGATTTTCCTGGATGCCGATGATATGATGACTCCTCAGTTTGTTGCCGACCATCTGCGGGCATTTGACTGTGATCCGGATACAGATTTGATTTATTGCGATGATCAGCTTATTGACGCAAACGGCAAACCGATGCGGATTATCGAGCGCAAAGAGTACGCCGCTCCCAGTGAAATCGTCCGGGAATTATTCCGGAATGGCTACCCGATAGTGCCGTTTAGAACGTGCATCCGCAAAAGGGTATTCGACAAAATAGGTCTTTATGATCCGGCTCTGCATGTGGCCGAGGATTATGATATGATTCGTCGGTTTTTTGCGGCAGGTCTAATCGCTCATCATCTAAACCGGCCGCACTATCTGCGGCGGATGGCGCCCAACAGTCAGTCTCGAAATCTGTCGCCTGAAAAAGCTCGAATGCATTTGGGGGTTGTCGGTACATTTATCAGCACATTTGACCCTTGCTGGCTATTTCCGCAAGTGAACTGGGAGTTGATGGACGCAGCGCAGCGGCAGAACAAAATCACCGCAGTTACGGCGGAATTTTTTCTCTCGCTGAGCCTAAATTATATGAAAATGCAGGGGCACGAGGCTTACGCCGAGGAGGCGCTGCGGATTACTGAAAGGCATATTACCCAAAATCCGGCTCATCCTGACCTTGAGCAGGTCATGCAAACATTCCGGCAAACAAAACACCTTTTTGAGCGGTGGAAGCAGGCTCAGAATGCCAGCTTGTCGAATAACCCCAAAATTTCGGTAATTATATCCTGTTTGAACATGGCTGGCTATCTGCCGGAGTGCTTAGACAGTATTCTTGCTCAGACGCTGGATCAATGGGAGCTGATCGTTGTTGATGACGGCAGTACGGATGGTACGCAGGACATTCTCCAACGGTATGCGCAGGCGGATTCGCGGATTCGGGTGTATTTGAATACGGATACCCAGGGGCCGTATGTCCGACGGAATTTTGCTATTGGACAGGCTAAGGCACCGTTTATTTCGATTCAGGATGCGGACGACATTATGGCTCCGCAAAAGCTGGAAATTCTGCTTCGGGAAATTAACGCCGATTCCTCGCTGGGAATTGTCGGGTCGTATTTTGGACAATTTTTAGATACGTTTATCGGGCCGGAATTCTGCGATTGCAAGAAAAAGCTGCTGACGCATTCGCAGATTATGGAGATTTTTAACCAGACCCGGCATCTCTGCTGGCATGGTTCGGCGGTAATCCGCAAGTCGCTGTTTGACAGCATCGGTCTGTATGACAGTCAGCCGTGGGGGTCGGATAGTTTCTGGCTGGCCAAGGCGGGCTTATACAGCCAGCTTAGCGGAAAAGTGTGCTTTAAGAATGTTCCGGAAATGTTGACCTATAAACGGGAGCATCATCGCTCTCAGACGGGTTTGATTTCGCCGCTGGACCCGCGCAGCCGTCGTGCGGCATTGTACAACTACGGAACGCAAAAGCTTGATCAGATTCGCCGACAAGCGCAGAATAATTGTGCGTTTGATTATGCTCAGGCGATTTTCGACTGCAACTGCAACGATTTTATTCCCAAGTTTGGACATTTGTTTACGCAATGGGAATCGGCTCCGCTGGAACCGAAAATGCTGAGCGACCTGATGGATTGCGCGGTCAGCGAGTGCGTCCACGGCTTCTATGTCGGCGCGGCGATGAGCCTTGCCGCGTTGTGTGAGCTTGCGCCGGGTGTTGAGACGTCCTGGATAGGCCTTAATCTTCTGCGCGGGGTGTGCTGCTATGCGTATGGCAATGATACGCAGGCGGCTGACTATCTTCAGCGGGAATACGCCAACCATAAAACAATCCAGGCGGTACAGTTTATAGAAAAGGCGGCTGCCGCACCGACCGGCGGGAAAGAGCGCAGGGCCATTGCCACAGACTGCCTGTTCGCTCAGATTATTCCGATGCTCCGAAATGCGGGGGTACTTTCCAGGCAATTCGATCATGCAAATCCGCAATCGCTGGATGCGCAATTTGCGATGGCGGTTAGCGAGTATCAGTCAGGGGATAGGGGCAGTGCCGCCAAACGATTTGAGAAAATCCTGAATCTGCCGTTCGCCAAGGCGATTGAACAGAAGATTTTCGGACCTAACGAGCGACAAAGCTATGCCGAGGCAATCCATTGTTATGCGACGTGCTGTATCCATTTAGCGGAATACTATATTGATCAGGGACAAAAAGTGCAGGGGCAGCGGATGTTAGACCGCATAACATCCAATAATAATGTGGTTTTGGACTGTAAAAATCAAGATATGGTGTATCGTTTAGTGACGCGGCACCCACAAGCTTCGCTTGAAGGCGCCACCCGGATGTAGTTGTTAGTTCTTCGTTTTTAGTTTGTGGTCAAGGAAACATCCGGCGGGTGAGAAAGGGTATTTAGCGGGGTGGCGTGTTATGACGATAAGATAAGTGCAGGAATATAAGAATTTTTTGGAGTATTCATTATGGGCAGTATAAGTTTGCCAGGGCTTTCGACGGGAATTGATACCGCTGCGCTGATCAAGCAGTTGATGCAGGTGGAAAGCCAGCGTCTGAATGTGATGAAGACCAGCGTCAATAAGACTAAAGAAAAGCAGACGGCGGTTAATCAACTGCAGAGCAAGCTGACGAATTTCAAATCGACGCTGAATAATATCTCGGACACCAGTAAACTGAAGGCATTTAGCGCTACAACCAGCGACAGCGATACCATCACCGCCGACGCCGGGGCCAGCGCAACCGAAGGCAGCCACTCGGTGAAGATCAAACAGTTGGCAACCGCCGAACGCTGGGTTCACGGCGGGTTTGAGTATTCGACGTCCTACGTCGGGGAGGGGAATTTTATTTATTCCTACAACAACGAGGAGCGGGTGATTCAGACCACCGACCAAACGACGCTTAGTGATTTGGTCACGCAGATTAACAATGACCCTGACAATCCCGGCGTTACGGCCAGTTTGCTGCGGTATGACAGCGGCGACGGCAAGGAATGGCATCTGGTTCTGGCCGGCAAAGAAAGCGGCGCCGACTATCAGATCAATGTTAATACCAGCAATACCGAAGTTCGCACAGCGACAACGACACTGCAGCAGAATGGCGCCAACGCCGGCAAAACCACCAAACTTAAGGACCTCGATACGTTTTCCGGAGTCATCGAAAGCGGTTCGACAGCCGATAAGATTCGGATAACCGGAGCGCGACACAACGGAACTGCGGTGGATGTTTCATTTGATGTAACCCAATATACGACCATCGAAGACCTGACCAAAGAAATCGAGTCAGCTTTTGGCGATACGGCGGTGGTTACGTATAAGGACGGCCTGCTGGAAGTTACCGACACGACCAGCGGCGTCAGCCAAATGACCGTTTCGCTGACATTTGTGCCTGGGACAGATTCTACGGCGGCGATGACGCTGCCGACGATAGCGCGAACGGTCGAAGGCGGCAGCAAAACAGCGGGTATAGCGTCTTTGGCAGCGAGCACGTTCACTGAAACGCAGTCGGCACAGAATTCGCTGATTAAAGTCGATGATTACCCGGCGGGGGCAGCCAACTGGATCAGCCGCAGTTCGAATACCGTTGACGATGTGATTTCCGGCGTAACGCTCAAGCTCCACGCGGTTACCGGCAACGAGACCGATGGCTACGGCAATGTGGAAGTGAACCTGACACGCAATACCGAGCAGCTTAAAGAGAAAATCAATGCGATGATCGAGGGGTACAATACGGTCGTGATGTATTTAGACGAGACGACCCAGTACAACGCAGAAACCAAGAAAAGCGGTATTTTGTCTTCTGAGTACAGTCTGACCAGCATTCGCAGTTTGATTAAGAATCCCATGTTATTGAATGCCAGCGGTTTTAACGAGAACGACAGTTTTATCCGCCCGCAGGATATTGGCCTTGAAATTGGCACCGATGGGATGCTGACATTGGACGAAACGAAGTTCGATGAGGCAATCAGCGAGAACTATCTTGATGTGCTTTCACTGATCGGCGCTCAGAAGACAGGGCTTTCGGCAGGCGATGACGCGGCGTATATTTCGTTCTACGGAGCCAGCAAATATACGAAAGCGGGGGAATATGATGTGCAGGTGGTGGTCGATGGTTCGGGCGTTATTACCTCGGCGAAGATTAAGCTGAGCAGCGAAACGACCTATCGGGATATGGTTATTGACGGCACCACCATCCGCGGCAGCTCGGCGGTGGATTCCAGCAAAAAACCGCTTTATCCGGAGTTCGATTTGAACTTGACGGTTGATACCAGCCAACACGGGACGCTGAACGCAAGCATTCAGGTTAAGCAGGGCTTTTCCGGTGCGGTTTATGACTCGGTGGATAGTATGCTGCAATCTTCCGGGCGCGTGCCGATTGCTAAAAAAGGCGTTACCGACCAGATCACCAGCTACGAAAAACGAATCGATAATGAAGAGTCGCGGCTTGTCAAAGTCGAAACCCGACTGAAACTGAAATACGCGCGGCTTGAGTCGATGCTGACAGCGATTCAGCGGCAGTTTGCCGGGGTTGGAATGATGGGTTAGACGATTTCGGCGCGTAAAAAAGCCCCATGATTTTTATCATCGGGCTTTTTTTTGATTTACTTCGGAATGTATTACGCTTTTTTAGCGGTTTTCTTCTTTTTTTCCGGGGCGGACTTTTCTTTCTTTTCCTGGCCTACCAATTGGAGCAATACCAGTTGGGCATTGTCGCCAAGGCGTGTTTTGGCCAGCTTAATGATGCGTGTATAACCGCCGGGCCGTTCCAGATACTGGGGAGCAATATCACTGAACAACTTTCCGACAACCGTCCCCTTGCGAACATTTTGTTTGTCTTCTTCAACATAGATGCCGCGGTTTCGCAGCTCAGAGATGACCTGGCGACGGGCGTGCAGGGTACCCTGTTTGGCCTTGGTTATCAGCTTTTCTGAAAACCGCTGAACTTCTTTGGCTTTCTGAATAGTCGTTGAAATCGTTCCGTGTTCGAATAACGAGGATGCCATGTTCCGCAACATCGCCAGACGATGTTCGCTGGTTCGATTCAAACGTCTTCTGTCTCTTAAATGACGCATATTTCACAATCCTTACAATACGGTTAATGTCTACTATTACGACTGGCTTTGCTGACCCATTCCGAGCGACAGTCCAAGATCACTGAGTTTCTGGCGTACTTCACGCATACTGGTCTTGCCAAAACTACGAATCTTCATCAGCTCGGCCTCACTCAATGAAACCAACTGTCCGACAGTCTGGATATTATTGGCTTCGAGGCAATTGCCGGAACGGACGGTGAGATTCAATTGCTCAATCGACATTTCCATCTTCGCGGCCAGATCATTGGTATCGACGACCACCGTCGGCGACTCGACAACCAAGGCTTCACTTTCTACGGTTTCTTCCTCTATTTCACAATACTGCACAAACGGGTTGATGTATTTTCGGAGAATCTTGGACGCTTCCACCATAGCCATCTGCGGCAGAACCGTGCCATCGGTCCAGATTTCAAGAATCAGCTTATCATAGTTGGTTCGCTGCCCGACACGCGTATCTTCGGTTTTATACCGCACGCGCAGTACCGGGGTATAGATGGCGTCCACTTCAATCATGCCGGCTTCCTGATCAAACCGGTCTTTCAGAGCGATACGTTCGGCGGCCGAAGAGTACCCGCGGCCAATCCCGACACCCATTTCCATTTCAAACTTGATGTCTTCGGTGAGCGTGGCTAAAACCAGGTCCTTATTGATGACCTCGACAGCCGAATCGCATTCGATCATGCCCGCAGTTACCGCTCCGGCTTTATTGACCGAGATTTTCAGCGTGCGCGGCGTATCATCCTGCATCCGAACAACGAGCTGTTTGACATTAAGGACGATATCGGTAACGTCTTCCATAACGCCTTTGATCGTTGCAAACTCATGATCTGCGCCAGCGATCTTGATCCACTCGACCGCATAGCCTTCGAGCGATGACAACAGGACACGGCGCAAGCTATTGCCAATGGTCGTGCCAAAACCACGTTCAAAGGGTTCAACGACAAACTTTCCGTAACGTTCGTTGGAAACCGTCACATCGCGAACGATGCGGGTCGGCAACTCCAAACCTCTCCATGTAATTCTCATATCTAATCTCCTTAATCGGCGACGGATGTTCTCAGTGTTTGAAAAGACAAGTCTACTTCCAATACACTATCTGGTATCCATACGACCTTAAGTACTATTGTTTTATCGTGAACAGAATTCCACAACAAGCTGTTCTTCAACCACAAGCTGGACATCATCTCGGGTCGGCAAAGCGACCACGGTTCCCATGGGCTTGCCGGCATCAAACTGCAACCACCCCTGAACCGTATAGTTTGGATTGCTGTCTAATTGTCCTTTGACCAGTTTTCGGCTCTTATCGGAATTTTTCAGCGTAATTTTGTCGCCGACTTTAACCAGGATGCTGGGAATATCCACGCGACGTCCGTTGAGGCAGACATGGCCATAGGAAATCAGAGTCCTTGCCGCTTTTCTGGACGGGGCGAAATTGAGCTTATAGACCACATTGTCCAGTCGTCGCTCCAGCAATTCAAGGAACATTTTTCCGGTATCGCCTTTGCCCTTGGCGGCCATGTGAAACGTCTTCATAAACTGGCTGTTCAAAAGACCATAATAGCGTTTGAGTTTTTGTTTTTCACGAAGACGAACGGCATAATCGCTACCGCGTCCCTTTCGCCAGCCGTGCTGACCTGGGGCCATACTCTTCTGACGTTTCTCAACGGCACATTTTGCGGTTTCGCAACGCGTGCCCTTGAGCATCAATTTCATTCCTTCGCGGCGACAAAGTCTGCATGAGGCTTGTAAATAACGTCCCATATTCGCTCAGATTCCTTATGTTATACTAAATCAGTTAATATTGGTTTCATTTTGTTACACTCTGCGGCGTTTCGGCGGACGACATCCATTGTGAGGTATGGGGGTAACGTCTTCGATTGACGAAATCCGAAGTCCCGCCTGCTGGATCGCTGAAATGGCCGACTCACGACCGGAACCGGGTCCCTTGACGCGAATTTCCACCTCGCGGAGACCGACTCGCATCGCGTTTTTGGCGCACTTTTCGGCGGCTTTTTGTGCAGCAAACGGGGTGCTTTTACGCGATCCCTTGAAGCCGACCGAACCGCCGGAGTCCTGGCAGATGGCTGCTCCATCCATATCCGTAATCGATATCAGTGTATTATTAAAGCTGGCTTTAACATTCACGATACCGCGGATGACATTTTTTTTGACTTTCTTTTTTACGTTTTTAGTCATATCTGTTGCAATCCCAATTCGCCTGAGTTTTGTTTATGATCCACTCGCCGTATATCATTTAGCGCATTTCTTTAACGCTCTTCTTGCCGGCCACGGTCTTTCGTTTTCCTTTTCGGGTACGGGCGTTGCTCTGTGTCTGCTGGCCGCGAACCGGAAGGCCGCGTTTGTGGCGAATCCCGCGATAACAGTTAATTTCCCGGAGTCGAGAAATATCCTGAGCCACCTGACGGCGCAACTGACCTTCGACCATCAAATCACGGTCGATAATCTGGCTGATCCTGCTGACTTCGTCTTCGGTCATCTTGCCGGCACGAAGCTGCGGGTCGATGTTCGCTTCTTTTAAAATTTTCCTAGCCATATAATAGCCGATTCCATACACATACGCCAGCGAAACCCAAGCCGGCTTATCATTCGGAATATCCACACCAACAATACGAGGCATATCGTCTCCTGTATTTCTCTAAAATCGTTTTATCGCTTAACCCTGACGCTGTTTATGACGCGGATTGGTCGAACAGATCACCCGCAAAACACCTTTGCGTCGAATCAGTTTACAGTTTTCACAAATTCTTTTTACCGAGCTGCGTACTTTCATAATCTCACCTAACTTCTTAAAATAATTCTGCCCTTGGTTAAATCATAAGGGCTCATTTCCACAACCACTTTATCGCCTGGCAGAATCCGGATAAAATGCATTCTCATTTTTCCCGATACATGCGCCAGGATTCTATGACCATTCTCCAACTCCACGCGAAACATCGCGTTCGGGAGAGCGTCAATCACTTTTGCATCGACTCTGATGGAGTCTTCTCTTGGCATAGCTTAACTTTACCGCTTTCTGTTAATCCGGCTCAATTCCATCGGTCAACACCTCACAGCCGGTTTTCGTTACCGCGATCGTATGTTCAAAATGAGCCGAACAAAGGCCATCCTGTGTTACCACCGTCCATCCATCCGCCAGGGTGCGTACGGAATGTTTCCCCATATTCACCATAGGCTCTATCGCCAGCGCCATGCCTTGCTGGAGCACAAAGTCGTTTCTCAAAAATTCACGACTGACAAAATTTGGGATTTTCGGGTCTTCATGCATCTCTGTTCCGATGCCATGTCCGACATAATCCCGCACGACAGAAAAACCTGCCTGCTTTGCGCACTGTTCCATGCGGCCTGCGATGACGCTCCAGTTAATCCCTGGTGCGGCCATCTCAATAGCGATATCCAGCATTCGCCGAGTCGTATCCAGCAATTTCTGCTTTTGCGGCGGAATCGATCCTATTGCAATGGTCGTT
>CAZVXR010000132.1:0-4221 GCA_964630865.1 uncultured Pirellulales bacterium
CTCACGGAAGATCCATGGCTATCTGAAGTATCTGGGCTATAAAGTGAGCCGGTCAGCCGTTCAAAGCATCCTTATATCCTATGGATACGACCCTGACCCCGTGAGTACCGTTAAAGCTCCGTATCAGGCACCGAACGCGAATGCTCATTCGGAACGCTATGTGCGTAGTTGTAAAAATGAGTGCCTGAATCATCTGTTGATTTTTGGACTCAATCGGCTGCAATATGTCGTGGATCGTTATGCATCCTATTTCAATGACCACCGGCCTCATCAGGGGCTTGGCAATAAAGTCCCGGCCGAGTATGGTAGTTCAATAAAGCAACTGGGCAGTGGTGAACCATTTCGGCTCAACCATGTTGTCTGCAGGAACTTTCTGGGCGGGCTTTTGAAGAGCTATCAAAGAGCCGCATAAGCCGAGGAATACATGATCTTGGAAGGGTGTTATTCATCACTTCCAAAAAACGTGACGAATTCTCGTGGATTTAGAACCTTTACATCCCCACATGCTTTTTTTGGGAAGTGTTTGCTGTTTCCTGTGACGAGTATGCCGCATTCCGGACTGCTCGCAACTTCCGCAAACATTTCATCGGCCGGGTCAGGCAATCGCATTTTGAGTGGACCATCTGCTGTACAGAGCCCCATTTCTTTAATCACATCCACCAAGGCAGCTACAAGCGCAGGGTCGAACCCAAATTTTTCACGTCGGAGCACCTGGTCGTATTCCAATAAGATTCGGGCATCATAGCAGACTCGGAGTTTACCATCAGCGATCCATCGCATAATCTCGCCGCTTGGCGAGAAAGGTTTTAATAACCCCGAGACAATGACGTTCGTATCGATGACAACGTTCACTTTCGGTTGCTCCGTGTTTTTGTAATTTCTGCCTGGATTTCCTTTTCAGAAATCGCATCCCGACCGGATTGAACCGCGGCTTGCTGCAGGGACGATACCGCTTCCATAGCGCGGGCACGTCGGATAGCTCGGAGTGAATGCTCAAAGTCTTTATCGTTGGTAGCTGTCATGATGGCGACTGGCTTACCATTTAAGGTAACGACCACTTCCTGTTCCTGGGGCAATTGGCCCCAGATGGACGACGCTTGTGTTCTTAAATCTTTTGCGGTTACAAATTTCATGCCAGACCTTTCGTATTTAAATCACAATCATTATCCTATTGTGTCTCTAAAGAGTATATAATAAAGTCTCTAAGAATGCAATCAAATTTATCTTTGTGTTATAAGATCCATCTGCCGTTTAACTCCAGTACTCGTGTTGTAATCTGAAAATCCTCGTTTTTTACTCAATTTGAGGTGTAATCCTAAATGGTTATTGTTGTGGATAAAACGACTCGCCTACTGGAGTTATGCTGCAAAAGCGTTCCGCGTAGGCATTTAAATCGGGGCTTTGCGGCGGCTGTTTAACGGGTTTTACGCCGGCGGTTTTTAAAATGTCGTGGAATTCAGCCGTATAAAGTGAATCTCGGTCGTGAATGAGATATTTCTTGTCTTTTAGAAATCCCTCGTCATAGTCGGTTAATATCCGTGCTGCCTGCTTCATGGAGTTGCCATCGGGTTGAAGCTGAATAGGGGCAAAAAAGACCTTTCTCGTGGCAAGCTCTATGACGAAAAAGACGGTGCATCGCACCAGTTTGTTTCGAACAAAAAGTTCCACGGTAAAAAAACCGCAGGCTGCCAGAACATCGAGATGGCTGCTGATAAATTCATGCCAGGTTGATTTGATCATTAAATCCGGTTCAGGGTCATAGCCGTTTTCAAGGAGAATGTTTTTAACGGATGAGGGGCTGATCGTGAATCCGAGATAAACAATCTGGTCGGTAATTTTCTGATAGCCCCATCGACGATTCTGTTTTTTGAAGCGGATGACAAGAGCGATGATTTCTTCGGTGATTTGCGGTCTGCCGACTTGGTTGCGATTTACAGTGCCATTATATTTTTGAGCAATCAGTTTGCGGTACCAGCCGATCACGGTATTCGGTGTATAAAGGACCGTGGTTTTTCTGAGCATCTTCCGGCTGAGTTTTTTTGCCTTGGCGGCTATTCTAATTCGCTGGCTGCGGGTCAGGCGTATTCGTTTATTCTGCTTTTGCTGCTGTTCCAGCAGTACCTGAACTTGTTCTTTAAGATATTCAATTGCATAGCAGAGTTCTTTGTCAATACAATAGGCAAGACAGGTGATCATCCCAATCCAAAATCGCTGTTTCATGAATCTTTCTCTGATTGTTGGTTAAAGCGGATTCTATGGACGTTTCAGGGGTTTTTCTGATTGAGCTTTTGCATTTTGTTCAAGGATAAATACACTTAACTTCAGGGTAAGATATTCCAGAAAGAGCGATAGCCACACAAAAGGTTTGAGGAGCAGTATGAGCAGTTTCACGGTCAATAGGAAAACAATGACCAGCAGGTTTAGCACGATGCAAATACCATAAATCCATCATCGAAATCCAAACGATCTCAGGCTCAATTCAGACGAAGCGTTGTTTTCAGTTTTCATGGCGATTTTATCTGAAAATGATTTGTGGATGTTGTCCCGGAATATCAGTATCTTCAGTCAATACGCTCAGATAGCTGCGATAGACATATACTCTATCCCGCTGCTTGCCGGTTGTTTCGTGCAGCACTCCGGCTTGACAGAGCGCATCGACAGCCTTGGATGCCGTCGGCTTGGTGGTCTTAAGGAGCTCGATAGCACTGGATACAGTAATAATCGGATGTTCCGGCAAGAAACCGAATAATCGCACGGCCATGACTGTGGCAGCCGGGTGTTCAGCTGCTGCCTTTTGGTCTTTGCCGATAACCGCAAACAGACGCTGTGCTGTACTGACTCCATCGTTCGCGGCCTGGCAAATACATTTCAGAAAAAAGGCTGTCCACCCTTCCCAGTCACCCTTTGTGCGGACTTCCATCAGGCGACGGTAATACTCCTGTTGGTGCTTTTTAAATGCCAGGCTCAGATACAGCAATGGGCTATTAAGCAGTCCCCAATGCTCTAACAGCAACGCAATCAATAGACGTCCTACGCGGCCATTACCATCTAGGAAGGGATGGATGGTTTCAAATTGGACATGAGCCAATCCAGCTCGCACTAATGGCGGCAATGGGTCTTTTTTGTGAATCCATTGGTCCAGTGCGGTCATTGCATCTGAAACCGCCTGTGGCGGCGGGGGAACAAAGCGTTCGGTTCCCGGCCGGCTGCCGCCGATCCAGTTCTGGGATTTCCGAATTCTTCCGGGCTGTTTATCTGCCCCACGAACGCCCCGCATCAGGTGTTCATGGATACCGCAAAATAGACGAGTGCAAAGCGGCAATCCTTTGGGTTTTGCCTGTTCAGCTCGGGCGTAGGCCATCGCATTGACATAGTTACAGACCTCCTCAACTTCCGCTGGACGTTGCGATTGGTGCGTAGCCTCGAAGGTCAGCACGTCTTCAAGGGTGGCCTGTGTACCTTCGATTTGCGAGGAAATGACGGCTTCTTTCCGGACAAACCCATAGAGGAACCATTCGGTGCTGGGAACCATACTGCCGGCAATAGCCAACCGGCTCAATGCCGCCATTGCTTCAGTATGTAAATCCGCCAGTTTCCCCTCAATAAGCAGAGGCGGCTCCTTGGGGCTAAGTTCATAGGGAATAAAAGCCTTTACAGTTTCTCCATCAATTTTCGTAGTGGAATAGGTTCCCGTAATACGCTTGGCCATAAGTCAATAGTCCTTTCCTTGAAAATTCGTTAGTAAAGAAATCTTATCTATCTTTCAGGATTAGTCAAGGGTTCTTTGTTATGATTGTATGTAAATCCCATCTAGCCCAAAACCCTTATTGCGGCATATTGTTGTGAATAAAAGAGTTATGTTTTTTAAGGGATTGATAATTGCATCCAAACGCAATTTTGTTATGCTTTTGGAATGATAAAATACCCCTGGATAATAATCGTGTCATGCCTGGCAGGCATGATTGATAAGCAAACGCAACTTGCTATCGAGTACCTCCGTGAAGAGAATAAAATTCTTCGTGAAAAGCTGGGCTCCAAGCGGCTGATATTGATTCAATTTCAAAAGCTGCGATTGACGATGAAGGCAATTGCGATTGATATGCATGTCCTGTCTGGTGTGGCTACGCTTTTTTCCCCAGACACACTGCTCCGCTGGTATAGGGATGGGGTTGCCCGCAAATACGATGGTACTGCCAATCGTAATCCCAAGGGCGGCAGGGC
>CAZVXR010000133.1:0-2264 GCA_964630865.1 uncultured Pirellulales bacterium
GAATTCCATGTTTTTTTGGTGATTTTTGAGGCTTCCGGTGTCATCAAATCGCGACGTATCAGTACGGCATCAGCCGTTTGCGACACAGCATTGGGTAAATTGACAAATCCGGAAAAGAATCGGGTGTACCAGGTATCGGCGGTAGGACTGCCGCGATGAGGGGTGGCAATAAATATTACCCGTTTGACATAAGATAAATGATCAAAAAATGCAATGTCTTTAAGCATCTGTTTTGAGTTTGGCTCGATATCAATCCCATCGAATGGTTTTTTGAAAAAACCATCCCAATATATCGTTTTGCTGTCTTGAACCATCAGCCGGCTCAGCAAACCGCCCATACTGTGACCAACCAGTACCATTTGATTGAAATTCGGATTGGTTCCATTGGGATCATACACTGAACGAATTTCATTGAGCTGGTTTCGGAGAATTGATGCTGAGTACATAATCGGCAATCCTGTAGGATACTTAAAGAACCAGAATTGATAATGCTTCCTCAATTCCGGATCCCCCCGCAGATCGTTGAACATCGGCACCCATGTTAACGGAGACGACATCAGCCCATGAACCAGAACGACGGGAATCTTATCCGTCCGATAGGGTTCAAGCATATAAACGCCGGCTTTTTGCACTTCAATGTCGCTATGGATGAGATTACGAAGCCCCAGCTCAAACGGTTTGACATTGCGAAGCAAAAGGCCCAGCGGCGTTGTAAAATCCGCTTCCAGGGAAATCGTTTTGCCTTGGATCTGGACGGATTCGACCCGCAGTGAATCATACAGAACCAGCTTTATCGTACGTGTGAGGCCTGCGTCTGTTTTTTGGACCGGGTCAAATAACATCACCGCAGAAACAGGATATGCAGCGACCTTGGGGGGATAAAATCGTCCAAAGTTCGGTTTTTGCTCCGCGTTTTCCACTATCCCGACCAGCGGCGCGCCGAGCCCTCTGGACACATATTGATTCGTTACACCTGTCACGCTGACTTCGTAGGCGCTGTGAAGATAATCAAATACCTGAGGATCCCAGATTCCGTATCCTTCTTTGATGACTTCATAGTGATACTTGACACCCTCGTATTCAACATCCCGAGACCGCCAGATATTCGCCACTCCTTTCATTTCGATCACTTGTGCTATCGCTAAGTCATAAATATCCGCCATGAACCGATAGGATGGGTCGAGCGAATTGGAAGCGATTAAGGATTGATTGGAAAAGAGATAATCATACGCGTATTGCGCCGCCATTATAAGAGAAAACACGGCTTTTTGCGGATCTGACCTCTTTACCTTGTGGGCTTCAATTAGCATCAATTCGGCGAGCGTTTTTTGGACTTCCGGCGAGGGATCAATCCGCACTTTCTGCGCAAGAATCCCAATGACCTGCTGGGGATTCTTCTCGTAGGGTTTATCAAGAAACATCAGTCGCAAATACTGCCGGGTTTCCAGGCTTGGTTTAGACGAATTGACGGCATTCTGGCCTTTGGTTTCAAACAATTTTACCGGATCTAGACGAATGGCCTTATAAGGGCTTCCGCAGCCGGATACCAGCCATAGAACCAAAACAAGAAAAATAACTCCGCGTATACGGATGACAGATTTTCGTTGTACTTTACAAGCCATTTCTGCACATCCTTTCGGAAAATCTCTTATGTCTTCATCTTAGAAACTTTGACGGGAGCAATTCTCCTGAAACAATCAATAATAGTACCCGTATCCGTAGTATTGATTTTGCATGCGATTTTGTTTGTCCTGTGCTTTTGCATCCTTCTGCATTTCGCGACGCTGCCTGGCGGCCTCGCCTTGCTTTTCTATAATTGCCTTTCTTTGTTCTTCCCGTGCCTGTGCTTTCTGCTGTTTTTGCTCCAGCATATACAGACGGAAATCTTTTTGCTTTTCGATAGTTCCCAGATACAGCCACGACTTGACGGCTTTATCAACGATACCCAGCGTTTCCTCCCGCACCTTTAAACAGAACGTCTCTTTTCTTTTCAGTATATTTTTGAAACTTGCCATCTCTTCATCACCAACAATATCGATAGGCGAATACCCCTCGCTTTCGATATATTTCATGCTAAACTCCACAAGCTCTTCCCAGGTTAAGGGCTTTTGGGGGAGAGTGATATTCTTATTTTGCAGCTCATCGGTAATTCCAAGTGCCATGGCCCGTACCGCCGGATCATCTGTTCCTTCGATGTTGCTGGCTACCATATCCTCTGTTTTTCCAATTTGGTCAAGATAGGCAACGAAATAGGAAAGCTTTTC
>CAZVXR010000134.1:0-7102 GCA_964630865.1 uncultured Pirellulales bacterium
CGGCAAGGCTGACGGAAAGGTCTTCGCCGATCAGCAGGCGACTCCAAAAAATAGACACAGCCAGATAGACAGCAATCGATAATGCCCAGCACAGATTGACGTTGGCATGACTGTAGTGCAGACATGGGCCTGCTGTCATAAATGACTTGGAAGGAACAGGCTGAGGTTTTATAGAATCATTTTCTATCATAGAGTCCCAATGCTAATTCTTTCAAGCGGGTCTATAAAACATAATCTGTTATACCGACAAACGCCGGCGTTTATCCATGCAATCAGGCACTTTGTCCGCGGATGATATCGGCGATTTTCATCAGGCGGCTGATATTGTCCCGTTCCGCTTCGCCGAGTTTGCGATGGATGTACTTAACCTGTTCGCCCAGTTCTGGAATAACGACATGCTCAAGGACATTGACGCGACGGCGCGCGCTCATCAGTTCGGTCGCCAGAAGTTGGGCTTGTTTTTCTTTTTCCGCCAGCTCCATCAGGTTTTCAAACGCCCGGTCCAGCGCCCGCAGGGCGATATCCATCTCGCCGCTGGTTGTCCCGAAGCCATAAGCGATGATTTCGCCTTCGAGCTGCTTGGTAAGCTGCGGCACGCGCACGCTCATGATACTGGCGAATGAAATCGCCAGACTGAATTTTGCGGTTGGCGTTTCCATTGCGGCACGGATATACTCCGGTTCCATGGTTGCACGGGCCATCATAAACCGCCGCGTGGTTTCCAGAAGTTCCTGCTCGACTTTTCGGCGCAGCCCCGTCAGGGCGCGGGCAATCATCACCAATTGGCGGCATATCTCGTCGCGCTTCTGGCTGAGCAGTTTATGGCCGCGCACCGCGAGCATTTGTCTTCGGCGAAGACCCAAAAGTTCCATTCGTGTCGCGTTGGCGGTTTGTTTAGCCGGCATGGATGGTTACTCCGCGGATACCGCAGCCGCATCCGCCTTAGCTTTGCGGAATTTGGGCATATATTTTTCGATCAGTTTAACGTCGATGCGTTTTAATTCGACATTTTCAAACATACTGAGCAATTCCCAGCCCAGATCGAGCGTCTGTTCGATGGTACGATTTTCATAGTACCCCTGAGAGATATACCGACGCTCGAATTGATTGGCAAAGTTCATAAACTTCTGGTCTTCGGCGGATAATGCTGCTTCGCCGAGAATGGTCGCCAATTCCTGGGCTTCTTTGCCGCGAGCATACGCGGCGTAAAGCTGGTTGTATAGGTCGGCGTGATCCTCGCGAGTCTTATTCGCACCGATACCCTTATCTTTCAGACGGGACAAACTGGGCAGACAATCCACCGGCGGAGCGATGGCTTTGCGGTTCAGCGAGCGGCTGAGAATAATCTGGCCTTCGGTGATGTACCCCGTTAGGTCCGGCACAGGATGCGTCTTATCGTCTTCCGGCATGGTTAAGACCGGAACCATGGTGATCGATCCTTTTTTGCCTTTGACACGGCCAGCTCGCTCATAGATGGTCGCAAGGTCGGTACAGAGATAACCCGGATAGCCGCGGCGTCCCGGCACTTCTTTGCGGGCGGCGCTGATTTCACGGAGGGCTTCGCAATAATTGGTCATATCGTTCAAGACGACCAGCACGTGCATATCTTCTTCAAACGCCAGATATTCGGCACACGTCAGCGCCACGCGGGGCGTTGCGATACGCTCAATCGCCGGGTCGTTGGCCAGATTGATAAACAGCACCGCCCGTTCAATAGCGCCGGTATTGGTCAGGTCGTTGATGAAAAACTGTGCCGCTTCAAACGTAATCCCCATCGCGGCAAACACGACGGCGAACTGTTCCCCTTTGCCGCGGACGGTTGCCTGACGGCAAAGCTGGGCGGTGATTTCATCGTGCGGCAGACCGGAGCCGGAGAAAATCGGCAGTTTCTGGCCTCGAACTAAGGGGTTAAGACCGTCGATGGTGCTGATGCCGGTTTGAATAAATTCATTCGGATAGTCGCGGGCATAGGGGTTGATTGGGTTGCCGTTGATGTTCAGTTTCTTTTTGGGCAAAATGGCCGGTCCGCCATCTTTCGGGAGGCCTGTGCCGCCAAAGACGCGGCCGAGCATGTCCCGCGATACGGCCAGTTCCATCGGCTTGCCCAGAAAACGCACGGTACTGTCGCTGATGTTAACGCCTTCGGTGCCTTCAAAGACCTGTACCATCACTTTGTCGTTTTGCACTTGCAGAATCTGGCCGTGGCGGATGGAGCCGTCGCCCAGTTCAATATCGACAATATGTCCATATTTGGCCTGCTCGACGCCTTCAACCAGCATCAGCGGCCCATACACTTCTGTAACTGTCCTGTATTCTTTCAGCATTGCTTGCTCCGGCTATGTTAAACTTGAATTTACGCTGCGTTTTCGACCGCAGAGCCGCTGTAAAGGGCTTTCATTTGCTGGTCAATCGTATTTCGAATGGCGTAGATTTTTTCTTTTTCGGCATAATCGATATATTTGCAACGGGCGATCTCTTCACGCACCGGCAATTTGAAAATCTCAGCGGGATCCACACCATTTTCAATCGCCGTTAGCCCCTGCTGATGGAAATGCAGGATCAGCGAAATCATATCAAACTGTTTGTCAATCGGGCTGTAGGTATCGACTTTATGGTATGCGTTCTGGTGCAGGAAGTCTTCACGGATGCTCTTGGCGGTTTCCAGCGCCATCCGTTCATTGGGGCCGATGGATTCTGCACCGACTAAGCGAACGATTTCAATCAATTGCGATTCCTGTTCGAGCAAATCCATTGCCTGCTGCATCTTGGCGGCAAAATCCTGTCCCTTGGCGGCGTCTTTGAAGCACCCGGGCAGATATTGTTTGTAGAAAGAATAGCTCGTCAGCCAGTCGATGGCGGGGAAGTGCCGCTGCTGGGCTAATCTGGCCATCAGTGACCAGAACACCTTGACCACATGCAGTGTTGCCTGAACGACCGAGTCGGACAGGTCGCCGCCGGGAGGACTGACGGCTCCGATGATAGACAGTGCCCCCTCACGCTGCGGGCCGCCTAAGCAAACCACACGTCCGGCACGCTCTTAGAACGAAGCGATGCGGGCGCCCAGATAGGCCGGATACCCTTCTTCGGCGGGCATTTCTTCCAGACGGGTCGAGATTTCACGCATCGCCTCTGCCCAGCGGCTGGTGCTGTCGGCCATCAGCGCCACCGAGTACCCCATATCGCGGAAGTATTCGGCAAGCGTAATGCCGGTATAAACGGATGCTTCGCGAGCCGCCACCGGCATATCCGAGGTATTGGCCAGCAGGATGACACGTTTCATCAGCGGTTCGCCGCTGTGCGGATCTTTCAGTTCAGGGAATTCCTTAAGGACGTCGGTCATCTCGTTGCCGCGTTCGCCGCAACCGACATAGACAACCACATCCGCATCCACCCACTTGGCCAGCTGGTGCTGGACAACGGTTTTGCCGGTACCGAACGGACCGGGAACGCATGCTGTGCCCCCTTTGGCAATCGGGAAGAACGCATCGATGACGCGCTGGCCGGTCAGCAGAACCTGATTTGGGTTAAGTCGCTGGTGGACTTTCCTCGGCAGACGGACGGGCCATTTTTGCATCAGTTTTAATTCGGTTTTGCCGGCTTTGCCTTGCACATAGCCGATAACCTCTTCGACGGTAAAATCGCCTTCACCAAGACCTTCGATCTTGCCGGAAACACCTGCGGGTATCATGATTTTATGCAGTACCAGCGTGGTTTCCTGTACCTGGCCGATGATATCGCCGGGATTGACATCCGCTCCGTTTTGGACAACCGGCTTAAAATGCCACTTCACATCCCGCCGCAGCCCCGGAATGTTGCTGCCGCGGAAAATGAAGCTGCCTTGAGCTTTGACCAGTTCATTGAGCGGGCGCTGAATGCCGTCGTAGATGCTCGAAATCAGTCCGGGTCCCAGTTCGACGCTCAAGGGGGCGCCGGTATTGACGACTTTTTCGCCCGGGCCGACGCCGACGGTATCTTCATAGACCTGGATGCTGGCGTGGTCGCCGTGCAGTTCTACGATTTCGCCGATTAGGTTGTCGTTACCGACACGGACGACGTCGTACATCCTGGCGCCGAGCATGTTTTCGGCAACGACGACCGGTCCGGCCACTTTAACAATTCTTCCGTTTTGTACCTCGGTCATTGTGTCAACCTTTTGAGTTTATAGTTAATAATCAATTTTATACAATCATTGTAAAATACTGATGCCGGTTGCGATTTTCAGCAGTTTGCCGAGCGATTTGGTGGCAACGCCGGAGGGTTCCGTTGTAAACGGCACCACGACGACGCAGGGGGTTGCCTTTTTCTGTACCGTGTCGAAGACTGGCTGTGCAAATGCTGCGACGTTTTCCGCCACGACCACAAGGGCGTATTTTTGCTTCAATATCTCCTGTGCGGCGCCGGCGACTTTTTCGGCTTCCGGCTCAACGGTGAACGTGTCCAGGCCGAGAGCCGAAAACGGCATCACGAAATCGGCGTTTCCCAAAACTGCTACTTTGCCATCGATCATTTTATTTCGTTAATCCCTATCCTTGCCAGTTGCCAAGCCGGTCCAGAATCAGCTTTGGCGGCAGTGAATTTTTCTTGCCGGTTAGAATCATTCGCAGCGTGCGGATCTCCGCTTCTTTCATCAGAAGATACGCGATGACCGGCTGCGGGCCGGCGGCGATGTCCCGCGTGCTTTTCAGAAAGCCCATCAGGTAATCTTCGCATTGCTGCTCGAGCCGCAAAAACGACTGGTCGGAACGCAGATAGCGAACGCCGTCTTCGACCAGTTCATAGTAGGGTGTCGCGAAAAACAGCGCGCTGATGGATTCGTATGGCGTTGATAGTCCGTGAACAAACTTGTCCATATCCACAAAACCGCCCTCGAAGAAGAATTCTTTTTCTTCACGCTGAGCTGCTTTAAGCCGCAGCATTGTGCAGATGTTGTACAAATCCACTCGAATTCTGCTTCGGGAAACACAAAATACGCTGCCCAATTCTTCCGCTCTGCGAATTCGCCATGCGTATTGCACTTTGTCAATACCGTAATCAATCCGACGTATATCCTTGTTTTCATAGTATCCCAGTACCGCCGCCTCAACGGCGTCCTGCAGATATTCCGGCAGGCGTTCATAGTTTTCCTGCCGCAGGATATCTTCAAATTCTTCCGCCGGAACGCTGCCTTCATTGCTGTAATCCAGCCCAATGGGTTTGTCGGTAACTAAGCGACGGATAGCCAGCCGCATATTGGCAAAATCTTCACGTTCCTGTATGAGTCGTACCAATTCCTCGTTCTGGATCAAATCGGCAAACAGGGACCGAACCGCAGTTCGCCGTTCCTGCAGCATTTGTTCAATCTGTGCATCCGTGCTGCTGGCGGGGATAGCGTATTCGGTGGAGCTGAGAAATTCCGCCGCCGCGGCAAAGTCCGGAGCATTGATCATATCGACCAGCATCCCCCGGCTGAGCATCGTAATCTCCAGCGCTCGTACCTTGGCCGAAGCGTACATATAGTCCCAGTTATCCTCGCCGACCGGCGGGTAACGGTAAAAATCGCTGAGTGTAATATCGTCTCGCAGAGTCATCGGTCTTCCGTCTTACTGGAAAAGCTGTGCGGCAAATTCCATATCCAGCTTGCCGCGAAGCTGCGATACGATCACATCCGTACTGGCGTTGATTCGGACCTTCCCGGACGACAGAATAAATCCGCCGCGGATGTCTTCACGGGCTGGGCTTAGCTTCAGGCCGCCTTTGGCCTGCCAGTTTAGTTCCGCATTCAATTTTGCCAGGAACGCCTGATTGATGCGGGTTTCATTCTTTCCGACAATGACTTCTTCCTGTCCAGTCTGAACAGTTTTGTTCAGCAGACGCTTGCTCAGTTCCAGATATTCATTGTCGGGCATCTGTTCGATACGCTGTTTGACGCGGGCGAAGAGTTCATCCAGAATCTGTCCTTTTGTGCCCAGCAGTTGCCGTCCGTTTTGCATCCGTGCCGCCGCCAGCATTCGGGCGAGCTTATCGGCGCCGGCAGCTTCGGCGGCTTTTTGGGTCGCATCGGCGTATTCCTGAAGTTCTTTATCCAGATGTTTTTTTTCTTTGTCCGCGGCTTCTTTCGCTGCGGTTAGAATCTTGTCCGCTTCCGCTTGCGCTTGCGACAGTATTTTATCTACGACCTGTTCGGCGTTCATAATCGACTTTCTGTTTGCTTTACAACACGGTTGATGGGATTAGGCGCCGACTTTGATGCCCAGCATCAGGGTCAGCAGCGAAATCAAAAAGCCCAGAATCGCGTATAACTCGACCATCGCGGCGAACACAACGCCGGCTTTAAACGCCAATTCGGGACGTTTGGCGGCCATCATAATACCCGCGGCGCCGGTTTTGCCCTGATGAATGGCGCTGATCCAGCCTGCGATTCCAACCGGCAGGCAGGCGGCCAGAATCTGCAGGCCCTGTGCCCAGGTTACCGCCGCGATGGTTCCGGCAAAGATATTCAGCTTGATCATCACAAACAGGCCGACAACGAATCCGTAAATGCCCTGCGTGCTGGGCAGCACGACCATCAGCATCAGGATACCATAGCGTTCCGGTTTTTCGCTAAGAACGGCTGTTGCGCTTTTGCTGGCGATACCCAGACCAATCGATGAACCGATGCCGGACATAAAAACCGCGATGGCCATACCTGTAAACGCGAATACCAAACCCATGTTTTCCAACATACTCTAAATCCTTTCTTTCCAGTTATTTTGAGAAATTATCGCTGTTTTATCTATTTCACTAAAATGTGTTTATAGTCTTTTCGCAACGGAATAAAATCCCGTCCGCCGCCGGTAAAGAATTTCGGGAAAAACTCCACAAACTGCAATCGCATCGTATGAACAAATGCTCCCAGAATCGACAGGGCGACATTAAATAAATGTCCGCCGATAAATACGACCGCACCGAGCAGCCAGCCAACATAGGGTATGTCAACGACCAGCTTGACAAGGACATTGATCGCCATGCCAAATCCGGAACCGACCATCCCCAAAGCCATCAGACGGGCATAGCTAAGGACATCGCCCATATAGAAAACCGTGCTGAAAAGCTGATAGACGCCCAATCCAATGCGTCCGCCCCA
>CAZVXR010000135.1:0-6939 GCA_964630865.1 uncultured Pirellulales bacterium
CGTTCCCCAAAGACGGCGAAGATGAACAGCATCTTTTTTCAATGGCTGACCAGGCAATGCTGCATGCTAAACGCTGCGGCAAAAATAGAATTCATATTGTTGGACTGCCGGAATAATCAGATATTCAATGGGGTTTAAGCAATCGAAGCTATCGGAAAGATCTTTCCGCTCAATTCTTCCAGTGTGTATCTGCGGCTTAGGTCAAATTCCAACAAACATCCATGATTGTGCTCCGACGCGATGATGATAGCGTTATCGCCCTCCACTGTCCATCCAATTTCCTGAGGCTGATGCCCCAGAATGAACAGATCGACATCCAGCTTTTGCGCCATCGTATTGAGAGTCTGTTGAGAGTGCCGCCGCCCCCAGGTTAGAAGATAGACAGGATTAGGCCGCTGAATGTCGTCACAGGTATAAGGACGGTCAAAGATACTTGTATCAAAGTCTTCCGCAAACCCATCGGCAGGCAGGGAATGCGACATCCAGATGCGATTTGCACATCGCACGGCCAGCGGCTGGGTCATCATATAAGCCTTCATTGCCGTCTCCACATCCTCAAATTTGGCTTTATATTGTCGGCGCATCGCGGTTTTGAAGGCAAGATTCATCTCTTTTCCAGCCTTAAGAACGCTTGTGTTGCAAACGGCAGCCGTATCGTGGTTGCCGAGAATGAGATGGATTTGGTTAGGATATCGAAGCTTATAATGTAAAACATCAAAGAGCAGTCGATAGGAAAGACACCCGCCAAAATCATCCTCCGGCCCGCCATGAATAATTTCCTGCAAAATCACATAGGTCGTGGGATTATTATCAAGATCGGCAAATCGAACCAGTCGTTCAAAATTACGGTGGTGGCCATGCAAATCTCCTGCGACAACGACCCTGCCTTGTTCAGGCAAAAACACCAGGTTGCCCCGCCGAAGCGAACAATCAAGGTTTAGCTTGCCGGCATCATTGAAGAGCTGAATTGCCTGTTGCGGCATTGGTTGATACCCTTGATTGAAATATTTCACGAATTAACAGATCCAAACGGGCGATAATTTCGGCCATATTTTCAGGTCGATCAGAGGGTTTATCCTGGACACATTGTGTAACCATTTCGGATAATCCGAGCGGGATTTTCTTATAAATTTCGTGCGGAGCTTTAAATTCCGGCGGTTCTGAAACCGTCAAACCGAATTCGTTGGTTCGCTGAATCAGCGTTGGAACATGCCGTCCGGTAAGCGCCCAGTACATCGTTGCCCCAAGATTGAAAATATCCGTCCGGTGGCTGAGGTGTTCCCGGCGGACCTGTTCCGGAGCAATATATTCCGGCGTTCCCTGAATGCGTTTTTTAATATGCCCAATTCGACAGCTTTGTCCAAAATCGACAATTTTGATGGTTCCAGCTTTATTGAATAGAATGTTATTGGGTTTGATATCGCAATGCACAAAACCTTTCTGGTGCATCGCATTTAATCCCGTAGCAACCATTCGAAAGACCAATAACACATCGCCAAGACTGAGCCGTCCCTGTTCTTCGAGAGACTGTCCATCAAATAATTCCATAGATAAGATAAGTTCATGTACACGCAAAAACTTGCGTTTTTTGATCATTTTGTGGCATTTTCGAAGATAGGGGTGGTCCATTTGCCGAGAGACGTAATATTCTGCCTCCATTTGCTCAAAAATACGATGGTCTTCCGGGCATTCAAGTACAGCGTGTTTTAGAGCAACAACCTGCTTGGCTTTCTCATCGGTTGCCTGATAAATAGCACTTCGAGCGCCGGTACCAATGCGTTTTATGATAGAAAAACCATCAATGTCTATGGGCATTTGAGCCATAAAATATCGTTCCGATTTATATTATCCCCCTATAAATGACCCATAAAGCCAATTTGTCAGGGATTGCTTATATAATTATAATCCTATGCTGTTTTTCGACAATTGTCCAGAACGAATCCTCTTGTTTTGTGTGGAAACAAAAAAAGAAGGGCCGCCCTGAGGCAGACCCTTCCGGAGGGGAGAAAACTCTAAGTATTATACGCGGCAGTAGGGGGCGTGTGCAAGTTTTTTTTTGATAATATCAGTATTTTTACTGATACCATAAAAAACCCATAGCAGGCATAAAAAACGCCCATAATTAATCATTTATGGGCGTAAATCCGTTTTGTCACCCCCAGTTGTTTCTATTCAAAGAAACTTTTTGTAACAAGCAATTGTTAAATTTTTCCTAGAATTAACGCACAATTATGTCCACCAAAGCCAAGCGAGTTGCTCAATGCGTAGCGTACCTTTGCTTTTCTGGCAGTCCCTGGCACATAGTCCATCTTTGGATCGCATTCTTCGCCGACGGTCTCCAGATTTGCAGTTGGATGAATGACCCCGGTTTCAAGGGTTTTGGCACAAACCACCAATTCGATAGCTCCGCTGGCGCCAAGAGTATGCCCTACGCAGCTTTTGGTAGAGCTAATCGCCAGTTTGTAGGCATGTGGGCCAAATACAGACTTGACGGCGGTGCTTTCGGCTGCATCGTTGAGCTGTGTGCTGGTTCCATGGGCATTGATGTAATCAATCTGATCAGGATTCAGTTTGGCTTGCCTAAGAGCGAGACGCATCGCATCAGCTCCACCCGAACCATCCGGCAGCGGGGCGGTGATGTGGTGTCCATCCCCGGTGCCGCCATAGCCCAGCAGTTCTGCGTAAATTTTTGCTCCGCGTTTCTTGGCGTGTTCATATTCTTCGAGAACCAGAATGCCCGCCCCTTCGGATAAGACAAACCCGTCACGGTCTTTATCAAAAGGTCGGCTGGCCTTTTGGGGCTGATCATTGCGAGTACTCAGCGATTTGAGCGCACAAAACGATGCCATTCCAATCGGCGTTAAGGCCGCCTCGGAGCCTCCGGTGATCGAGATGTCGCTGCGATCATTGAGGATGTTGTAAAAGGCCTCGCCGATAGCATGGCTGCCGGAAGCACAAGCGGTTACGATGCAGAAATTGGTGCCTCGCAATCCCCACTGAATCGAGATGCAGCCGCTGGCGGCATTGCCCATCAGTTTAGGGACGCAAAACGGCGAAACGCGACGCGGGCCTTTATCCAAAAGCCGGACGTGCTGCTCTTCAATTTCCTTAATTCCGCCGATGCCGGTGCCGACGATGACAGAGACGCGGGACTTGTCTTCCTGTTCGAAATCGATCCCGCTGTCTTTAACGGCTCCGACCGCAGATGCAAATGCCATTTGTGTAAAGCGATCCATGCGGTTCGCTTCGTGGATATCGATATAATTGGCGGGCTTAAACTGTTTGACCTCGCCGCCAAACTTGACCGGGTACAATGCGGTGTCAAAGCTCTCGATAATCGATATCCCGCTCTGGCTTTTGCAAACAGCGTCAAATAAAGATTCTGCCGTCTCACCCAGTGCCGTGATGCAACCGAGGCCTGTAATAACAACTCGACGATTCGTCATTCGTAAACCTGCTTACTCGCTGCCTTTTTTCTTGACCACTTCCATGATATAATCAATCGCGGCTCCGACGGTCTGAATCTTTTCAGCCTCTTCATCCGGAATGCTCATATCGAACGCGTCCTCGAATTCCATCACCAGTTCTACGGTGTCTAATGAATCGGCGTTCAGGTCGTTGATGAAAGAAGTCTCGCGTGAGATTTCAGTCTTTTCGACGCCCATCTGTTCGCTGACGATTTCAATCACTTTGCTTTCTACGGTCTTGATATCCAAATTTTCGCTCACGTGCAGTTCTCCTAATTCCTAACTATAGAAAAATTAACAATCCGTTTTCTTGACTTTTTCCAACACTTAACGGTCGGCGGTAATATACCGACCCAATAGTCCGTTTTCAATGTTTTTCTAACAAAAATCTTATCTTTATACCTGAAATTTGATATTTCGCATCTTAACAGGTGGTATACCCGCAGAATAAGGGCAAAAAGGCCTATTTACATCGCCATTCCGCCATCAACACACAAAACTTGCCCGGTAATATACCCGGTGTCGTCACCGGCCAGAAAAGCCACTGCACGAGCGACGTCGTCGGGAGTACCGAATTTCCGCATAGGAATAACATTCATTGCCGCTTCTTTGACCTGTTCGTGCAGGGTGGCCGTCATATCCGTCATAATAAAGCCCGGCGCGATACAATTGGAAGTAACATTCTTTTTGCCGACTTCGCGGGCAATCGATTTGCTCATTCCGACCAAACCGGCCTTGCTGGCGGCATAATTGGTCGAACCGGCCTGCCCCATGACCCCGGCAACTGACGCGATATGGATCAAACGGCCGAACTTATTGCGGATCATCGAGCGGGCGGCGACACGGGTAGCGACAAAGGCCGCCCGGAGATTGACATTGATAACGCGATCAAAGTCGTCATCATCCATCTGAATCATCAATTTATCGCGGGTGATTCCGGCGTTGTTGACCAAAATACCGACTCCACCATTTTGTTCGGCAAGTTCCTCTAAAACTTGAGTTAGTTTATCGGTTTGAGTGATGTCAACGCATCGTGTGATCACATCATATCCAGCTTCTTTACAGACTTTAACCAGTTCTTCAAGCTGAACGGCATTCAAGTCCAAGCCGGCAACCTTTCTTCCCTGCCTAAGAAGTTCCAACACAATTGCTCTCCCGATACCCCGGGCGGCGCCTGTTACTACTGCTAAACGTTGTTCTGCCATTCTATCAATTCTCCAAAATGAGTTTGTTAAACTACGATTTAAGGGCTTCCAGCGAGTCGAGGGCACTGACATTAACGATATTCGCCTTGCGATGAATACGTTTCATTAGGCCGGTCAAGACACGGTTTGGGCCAATTTCATAAAATTTTTCGATACCGTCGGCGATCAGCCGCTCAACACATTTTTGCCACAAAATCGGCTCGACGAGCTGCCGAACCAGTCCCTGCCGGATTTGTTCGGTTGAAGTATAATACTCTGCCGTGATATTTGCAATCACTTGAATTTCCGTGGGGCTTTTCAACGGACATCCGGCTAACGCCTGTCCGAGAGCATCCGCCGCTGGTTTCATCATTTCCGTATGAAATGCTCCGGCAACAGCAAGGGGGACCGCTTTCATTGCCCCGTATTTTTCGGCAAGCCCTGCCGCCCGTTGACAGGCTTCGGCATCGCCGCTGATGACGATCTGTCCGGGACAATTGAAATTTGCCGGTTTTAGCAACTGCCCCTGCGATGCCTCGTCGCACAACTGACGAACCTTTGATTCCTCAAGACCGATGAAGCTGACCATTCCGCCTTTTGAGGCCGTTGCCGCCGCTTGCATTGCCTGTCCGCGTTTTAAAACCAGTTTCAGGGCGTCCTCAAAGGACATTCGTCCCGCGGCGTACAAAGCCGTATATTCACCCAGTGATAGCCCTGCGGTTACACTGGGCTTAATTGTGGGAGCGATTTGCCTGACTAATTCCAGCAGGGCGGCGGAAGCAACAAAAATCGCTGGTTGCGATATATCTGTACTGCTCAGTCTGTCCTCCGGACCGGCAAAGCAGATCGACTTTAAATCAAAGCCGACAATCTGATTGGCTCTATCGAACAGTTCTGCCGCTTTGGGGTATGTGCCGACAATATCGGCGCCCATGCCCACAAGCTGTGCACCCTGTCCTGGAAATAGAAAAGCTACTTTACCCATTCGTATATAAAATCCTAAAAAATCTTAACTTTTGAGAACAACATCACATCTGAATGACATTGGCGCCCCAGGTCAGCCCGCCGCCAAAAGCTGCAAGCAAAACAATGTCTTTCTTTTTAAGTCTGCCTGTTTTGCGCGCTTCATCTAAGGCAATTGGAATCGATGCCGCGGAGGTATTGCCGTATTTGTCCACATTGACGAAGATCTGGTCGTCTCTAAAATGGAGGCGTTTGCCGACCGACTCAATGATCCTTGCATTCATTTGATGCGGAATAAACAAAGCGATATCTTTGATATCAAGGTCACATTTTTCGAGGCATTCATTGACAAGCTCGACAATACGACGTACGGCGACATAATAGACTTCCTTGCCGTTGATGTTCATATAGATCATCTTCGGGTCAGGCAGCGGTCGGCTGACAGGGTGTCGTGAGCCATAGGCCTTGCAATTGAGCGAGGTCCATCCCGCGCCATCGGAAAATGCCGTACTGTACATCACGCCCATCGATTCATTGCTGTTTGATGCCTTAAGAATGACTGCGCCTGCGCCGTCCCCAAAAAGGATACAGCTTCCCCGGTCGGTATAGTCCGTAATTCGCGTCAGCGTTTCGGCGCCGATGACCATGGCGGAGCGATAACGTCCGGCGCCGATAAATTGCTGAGCAATCGACAGGCCATAAACAAATCCGCTGCATGCGGCGGACAAATCGAACGCCCAGGCATTGACCGCACCGATGGTATTCTGCACGAAACACGCTGTCGAGGGAAATACCATCTCCGGCGTGATTGTGGCGACAATAATCAAGTCCAGTTCTGCAGGCTGCATCCCGGCGTCAGATAACGCCCGCTGAGCGGCTTGTGATGCCAATACGGCGGTGGTTTGCTCTTCCGATGCGATATGACGCTGCTTGATGCCCGTACGTGTGGTAATCCACTCGTCGTTGGTATCAACGATTTTTGCAAAATCATCATTGGTCAGAACCTTTTCAGGAACAAATGAACCGGTACCTGCAATGATGGTGCAGGTAGGCACCGTAGATTGTACTGTAGGGTTATTCACCATTGGTTATTACCGTAGATTTAGCAAGAGCCTCGACGATATGTTCGTTGATTTTATTCTCGGAGAACTTCCTGCAAGCCAAAATTGCGTTTTTAATGGTGCGGGCTTTGCTTGAACCATGGCAGATTACCGACGTCCCATTGACGCCCAAAAGCAATGCTCCGCCGTATTGATGATAATCATATTTCTTGTAGATTTGCTTGACCACTGTTTTAAACCATAATGCCAACAGTTTGTTGCGAT
>CAZVXR010000136.1:0-6101 GCA_964630865.1 uncultured Pirellulales bacterium
TAGATATTTATCTATTTGTTTAAGGTCGTATTTTTCCAGCTTATAGTAGCGTCGAAATTCAAGGAGTATGTCTTTGTATCTGGTGTAATGTTTTAGTTCATCTTTGTGAAATCGACAAAAGTCATTTTTGAAGTGAATCAATATTTTTTCGACATAGGAATCGTAGATAGGATATTCTTGAGGTTTGTGGTGACTGCAATATTTTGTCGCAAACGAATAGAAATTTTTGATTTTATCTCCATTCATTTTGACTTTGGCGATTTGATTTACAATCTCAATATCAATTTTTTCTAATTTCTCGTCGATTTTCAAGTCAAGAATATGTTTTGCGACACGAAATGGATCAAATATGTTTGTGCTGTAAAAGTCATTTAATGAACAAACTTTTATCAGAATATCATCCATGCTTTCATTTCGTGGGTAGGTTTTTGTGAACAATTTTCGCAAACTGCTTTCTTGGGCGACATAATTGTCAAGAGCATCCCACAAGTCAAGATACTTGTCCACTTCAATGTTCGACGGTGTTGGAATGGTCATATTAGTTGAGTCTTAGTTGGAGATAGCTTCATATAACGTTTCCGGGGCGATGTCGATGTCTCCGGGCCAGCAGAGGGCAGCCCATTCTTTGTTGACATAAGCCTGCTGAAAAATTGTGCGGTCTTTGAGTTTGCTGAATACGCCGCCGCGGTTAATGATGTCGGATAAATCGACTGTACCCTGTTTTTCATCTTCAAAGCGGATGAAAATTTTATACCCATCTAAAACGCGAATTTCTTTAAGGTCGTAATACATAACAACTTCTCGCTTATGACAAAGGTTCAATTTTGCCGGGATGCTGATTGTGTGCAGCTCTTTGCCATGCATTCATCAGATCATTGTTGCCCACTCCGTTACCAGTCCCATCGCTCGCGGCGGCAGGGAGCCTTCCATCACAGCCAGATCACGAATACTGATACTGGCTTTCTGGTCGGTATACCGAGCGTGAAAATGGGGCGGATTATGCTCACTGTAAAAGATCGCAATAACAATTCCATAAAATCTGCAAATCTCAGGCATCGTTTATCCATTTCAATTAAAACGTCTTGGCGATACCTTGAATTATATTACATTTTAACTGAGATTTCCAGTGGAACTTTTTACAATACAAGATGCAAGAAGTCTTGTATGTGATTTTGCAGGCGAATTATCTCTATAACCCCCTCCGAAAATTACTCAAACGTAACCATTGAGTTTCGCTGCAAAAGCGGGTATAATTCTCCGCTTGTATTGTAAACCATGATTTCATTTAAGGATGATTATGAAAGATATTCTATGGATAGCGGTCGCTGTGGCTGTACTGTCGCTGATGGTTTCGGGGTGTTCAAAAACACAGGGTAAATATTCTCCCGAGGAAATGAAAGCGATTCCGCTTGCCAGCAAAGACGGTCTGCCCCAGCCTACCGGCGGAATCACGCTGAACGTCGAATCCGAGACGCTGACGACTAAAGAGCTTGCGCTGCTATTGGAACCCCAGCTTAAGCCGCTGGCCCAGCGCGGTGATTTGATGGCGTTTAGGCAGCAGGCGCGGCCGGCGTTTTATTCGGCGATGCGCAGCCGAATAACCGATATCCTGTTGTATAAGGAAGCGAAGAAAAAAGCCTCCGAGAACATCGATGACGCACTGGATAAGGCGGTGGAAAGCGAACTGAGCCGTTTTCTGGCTGCGTATGATTACAATCGGGCGCTGGCGGATACTGCATTGCGGTCGATGGGATACGATTGGAAGTCCTTTCGGGATTTTCAGCGGAAACTTATTTTAACGCAGTCTTATCTGTCTCAGGAATTTACTGAAAAGCGGCCGATTTCCCACGGTGAAATGGTGGACTATTACAACCAGCATAAAGAAATGTTTGGTTGGGAGGGTAAAATTCAAATCCGCCTGATTGACATTGTTGCCGGAAAATTGCCGAAAGAGTTAGTTAATGAAGGCGAAACAAATGAGACCGCAGCGGTTCGCCTGATGGTCGAAATCCTCGACAAACTCAAGGCGGGCGAAGATTTCGGTACGCTGGCCGAAAAATATTCGCAAGGTGCAAAGGCTGAGCAGGGCGGACTTTGGCCTCCGATTACCATTGGCGGCAAGTCATTGCCGGCACCGTATGATGTGCTGGAGGCCAAAGCGGCAGCGATGGATGTTAATGAGGTTGCCGGCCCGCTGGTTTCAGAGGGACATCTAATGATTATTAAATTAGAAAGCAAACAGGCAGCCGGCAGCAAAGACTTCAGAGATGTGCAGAACGCCATTGAGCAAAATTTACAAATTCAATACCGCAGATTGCAGTATGACAAAATGGTGGATAAATTGTCAGCCCGGGCGGATATCTTGCAGACCGGGCAATTTGTCGATCAATGTGTCACCGACGCCTACGCACTCTGGAGCGAAAAAAAATAACTCGTAGGGTGGGCTTTGCCCACGCGGTTTTTTGGAAGCTTATCGTTTAATGAAAATACTCGCCCATGGAATTGATTTGGTAGAGACCAGCCGCATTGAGCAGATGCTCAGTCGGCACGGCGAGCATTTTATGGGTCGGGTTTTTACCGAGCGGGAACTGGCCGATGCCGATGCGGTCAAAAACCGCATCGAAAAACTCTCCGGGCGATTTGCCGCCAAAGAAGCGGTGATGAAGCTCATCGGTACCGGCTGGCGGGATGGCGTCGCCTGGACGGATATCGAAGTGGTCAATAACGCCCTCGGCCAGCCGATTGTTAACATCTGCGGCAAGGTCAAAGAACTCGCCGATGCGGCGGGCATCGAACAAATCACCCTGAGCATTAGTCATACAGGAAATTTTGCAATGGCCTCGGCGGTCGCCCTGCAGGGGGAATAGAATGAGCCGTCAGTTTGATTGTATTGTCATCGGCGGCGGGCACGCCGGAGCCGAAGCGGCCTGGGCGGCGTCGCGTCTTGGCGCTGCGACAATGCTGGTTACCATGAGCAAAGACGCCATCGCCAAGATGAGCTGCAACCCAGCCATCGGCGGCCTTGCCAAAGGTCAAATCGTCCGTGAAATTGACGCCCTCGGCGGCCTGATGGGGCTTGCCATTGATGCGACGGGCATTCAATTCCGGATGCTCAATCGCTCCAAAGGTCCTGCCGTACAAAGCCCCCGCGCTCAGGCTGACAAATACCAGTATAAAGACTACGTCCGCCGCGTCCTTGAAAATGCTTCCAATTTAACCATCGTCGAAGCGACCGTCTCGGAGATTTTGACTCAGGATGATGCCGTTACAGGTGTCCGTTGTCTGGACGGCGGCCAGTACCTCGCCCCGACGGTCGTCATAACTACCGGTACATTCCTTAAAGGCATGATGCACTTAGGCGAAAAACAATGGCCCGGCGGCAGGCTCGACGAACCGGCCAGCAATGAACTATCCGACAGTCTGCGCCATCTGGGGCTGACGGTAGGCCGTCTTAAAACCGGAACGCCCGTTCGTCTTGCGGGGGACAGTATCGACTGTGACAAACTTGAAACCCAGCCGGGCGATGAAGAGCCGGTGCCGTTTTCGTTCCTGACCGAAAAGCTCGCCCGCCCGCACATTCCCTGCTGGATTACCTGGACGAATCCGGCGGTTCACAAACTGCTCAAAGACAATCTCCACCTGTCGCCGATGTACAGCGGCCAAATTACCTCCGTCGGCCCGCGTTATTGCCCCAGCATCGAGGCCAAGATCATCCGTTTTGCCGACAAGGATCGCCATCAGGTCTTCCTTGAACCGGAAGATGAAGCGATGACGACGTTTTACTGTAACGGCATCAGCACCTCGTACCCGCCGGAGATTCAAGAGCAGATGCTTCGTCTGATGGACGGTACAGAGCGGGCAAAGATTGTCCATTACGGCTATGCAATCGAGTATGACTATTGCCCCGCAACCCAGCTTCGGGAAAGTCTCGAAACCCGCACCATCGCCGGACTGTTTCTGGCCGGCCAGATCAACGGCACCAGCGGCTACGAGGAAGCCGCCGGGCAGGGCTTAATTGCCGGGCTGAATGCCGCACGAAAGGTTGCCGGCAAGTCGCCTCTGACGCTCGGACGCGATCAGGCCTATATCGGCGTGCTGATTGACGACTTGCTGACCCGTCCGGTCGATGAGCCGTACCGGATGTTCACCTCGCGTGCCGAGTACCGCCTTTCGCTCCGCAGCGACAATGCGGACATGCGGCTAACGCCCATCGGCAGGCAGTTCGGCTTAGTCGACGATGCTCGTTGGCAGGCGTTCGAAGGCAAGCTGGCGCAGATGGAAACGCTGCGAGGCTTCCTCAAGCAAACCCGCAGACAGGGCAAGTCATTGTGGGATTTAATCAAGCAGCCGCAGACCGGCTTAGCCGAAAGGCTCTGGCAGGAGCCGGAAGTTGCCGCCCTCAACCTATCGCGGCAGGCGGTCGATGCCGTCGCTACCGAGTCGCGTTATGAGGGCTACCTCATCCGCCAGCAGCGGGATATCGACCACCTGCGCAACCTCGACAACATCCGCATTCCGGATGGAATGGATTATGCAAAAGTTTCGCACCTGCGGTTTGAAGCCATTGAGCGCCTCTCAGCAATAAAACCCCTCAACTTAGGCCAGGCCTCCCGTGTCGGCGGCATCACCCCAGCCGACATCGCCGTCCTGCAAATCTATCTCCGAAAAACCGCCGGGTAGGTTTGTCTGCCAAAACGAATTTTGAATAGAATTCTTATAAAATTATTCTGTCGGGGCATTGTCAACACGGCCGTCATCGGTGTCGTCACGGACTAATGTTTTCAGCATCTGGTACATTCTTCTTAGATTTATAAATGCCCCCCATGTAAACCAGATGGTTGTGACGATGTTGAGAATTAAGGCAAGCCATACATAGAAATACCAGAATTGAGTCCATGACTCAGCTGAAACCGTAAATATAAGATTGTAAATTGTGCCTGCCACGAAAACGGCGGCCATCGCCACGGTAAAACCGGTAACTCCGCAATATAAAATTTTATCTTTGAATGTAAAGCTGCTGTCTATTCCCAATAAAGCCTTAAGTCCGCGAACAGGCTTGTCGTCAATTGCGGCGACCTCGACAGCGTACTTGCCGCGATGCAGCATTTTGTCCAGATTAAAATCACTTTTGAATGTCAGCAGCGAAATGACAATATAGGATAAACTTGCACTGACCATGGCGATAAACCACATCCACTGTGAGTTGATCGGAAAATCAGTTCCATAGAGCGTCGGCCAGATTCGCGGCAGGACGAACCCGATCAAAGCGACGACCATCCCGATGATGACCGCGCCGTATGCTCCCGCCGTGGTACCTTTTTTCCAATATAATCCGCCGATGATCACGGCTCCCGAGCCGCCCAGCCAGATCGTTCCGGTAATGGCAAAAAACATATAAATATAATCATTCTGGGGAAAGAAAAGGCTGAACAGAAACGCGAACAATCCTACGCCGTAGATTGACCGATGCAGCAGTTTGATATGCTGCCGAGTATCCAGTTTTTCTTCTTTTCTTAGAGGAATCAGAACATCCTGCACAAAAATGCTGCCCCAGGACTGCATATAGGGTCCTAACGTGCTGATTGATGCAGTGAGCATCGCGGCGCAAAATCCGCCCATCAAAACAACCGGCAGGAATTGAGGCAAAGTCAAGGTGGTGGTGAGTTGGGCTTGCAGGGTTTTATTACCTATTCCCGCAAGTGCGGCATTGACTTTAGACGCCTGGTCGCTCCACTGCGGGTTGTGCATCAGCGTGTAGGCGCATATCGGAAGTAAAACCACCATGAAGTTTTGAGTCATCATTCGCCAACTGCCCAAAACCCTACCCATACGGGCCTCATGCGGATTCAATGCGGCGGTGTAATACCCCTGCGTGCCTTGCCAGCTTATAAAACTGTAAAAGGTGCCGAAGGCAATAATTAGAAAGTAATAAACATTGAAATCTTTGATTAAGGTTGACTGAAATGGGTGCAGCATCGATTCACCGATAGGCTTGTTTGTGAGCGATTCGACGATTTGCGACCAGGGAAACAGATAAAGCAGAAATCCGACCGTGATGCAGATGAAAATATTGAAAAAGGTGCCCTGCACGAATCCTACCG
>CAZVXR010000137.1:0-3908 GCA_964630865.1 uncultured Pirellulales bacterium
CCCGGCCAGTGCAAACCCACGGTAAGATTGTGAGCAAATCAATCCTCGGTGGCTTGCATCACATCTATTCCCGCGTAGCCTAAAGTGTGACTTGAGTTCAGTCGACACAGTTGCAGTCTGTGCCGAAGTCAGAAAACCGCCTCAAATCTGGCTTTCAGATCGGTTAAGTCCGTCCCAAATCCATCAATCTTCTATTGTCAAAGAGCAAAATCAACCTATCGCATTTTCAGAAATCACTCAATTTGGCCGTCAGATTAATTTTTGCGTAGGACAAGCACTTTCATCCATGAGACTTAATTCTTTATACTTTTGGTAGACTGTTACCATAAGCCATTACAAGAGCAGCTATAATTAATATTATTATGCCAATACACATTTGTTTAAGGGGTTTGCCGTGAACACCTTTCCATTCACCACTGATAAATCCTGCGGCCTGTCCACCCAATATCTGCATAGCCTGATATACACCAAAGCCAACCGAAGCGCCGAAAGCTCCAATTAGAAGCATTCCTTTGCCCATGATAGTCACAGCAGTGATAAAGTTTATCCCGATGACCAGAGATAACGCAACTTCTTTGCCGCTTTGCCTGAAAAGCGACCATGACTTATTTTTGGTTAACAGAAAAGCGGGGTACATAATATTGACCAATCCACCGGCAAGCAGCCCCACTGCCCATACTGAGATATTTGCAGGTATGTCACTTGCGCCTTGTGCTTTCATTGCTTGGACAATCGGTCCCTGACTATACACAAATGCAAAGCTTATGCCGCAGGACAAGATCCCTGCAATGATACACATAATCAAGCCGCCCCAAAAACCACCAGGCTTGTTACCGGTATTTTTCAACATGCGATCTCTGCCGAATCCTGCAAAAGCGACAAATACTATGCCAACCATCATAACAGCAACTCCAGCCAGAATCATTTTGCCCGCAGGAGATATCAAGTCGGCAGCGGTACTGAACAAGCCTGATCCTTTAACGACCATAGGAATTGTTACACCCAATGATACACCAACACCGGTGAGAATAGCAAAGCTCAGGGCGATACCGATTCGTACGAAACAAATTCCCAATAATACATTAGCAATTCCCCAACACAATGAAAACAGGTTGGATTTAAGTAAAACAGAAGGTTCAACACTTGCATACGCCCGGAAGGCATTGGGACACATTGTAAGTGTAATAAACCATGGTATAAGGAATAATCCGAACAGCATACCAACAAACCACCAGTGTTCAAACTGGAACTTCTTCATAAGTTTCATCGGCCAGCCGAGACTGCCCATGACCAAACCACCTGTCATAACCAACAATGTCCCTAAAAACATTTCCATAGTAACCTCTCCTTAACGAAATTAAAAAAACGGATTACTTTTCAATTTAAGTTCTTACTTTTGTCCGACTGTTATATCAAGCGACCAAGTATTTGTCGCGCCACCTTTAATCAGGGCATGCTCGCCTCTCTGGATAGCTGTTTCGAGTTTGTCCGGGCAGCCTGTGCATGGCTCAATGGCTACATTGAAACTACCTTTACCTTTAAAAAAACCACCTTCATTAATCCAAATGCCAACATAAGGAACTTTATCCACAGGAAAAGTCATTGTCAGAAAATCACCAGTTTTAGTATCCTCAAAACCGCAGAAGCCCTCGTCGAGTTTCGTAGTAAAAACTTTTGTAGCGGCATCTTCTTTTGCTGATCTTATTATACTCAAGTCAACATTTTGGCCATCTGCCTGCCGAGCGTGAGGCCAGATTGTCTCATAAAGATGTTTACCGAATCTTTCGTATTTAGAAAAGTCTGTTCGTATATTGGGAGTCCCGGGCAAAAGAATTTTGGTACCTTCATTAACCGCAAATAAAGGGTGGGCTGACCAGATATACTTAAATTCACAAGGGGAAAGATTCTCAAGTTCATAGCTGATTTTTACGGTATTTTTCTCTAACGACATAACTTTAACGAACCTGTATGGAAACCTGACGCCGTAAACAGTCATGATTAATCGATCTTTTTTGATTTCAATATCCCAAGGCAAGGTAAAAATCTCACCATGATCAGGAATTACAGTTCCTTTCCAGGGCCATTCAGGATAAAAGCCTTCGGCGATAGCCGGAAAACATTCATCAAATCCGCTGACATCCAAGTCAGCATAATTAGTTTCATATGCAGGTCTTTTAAATCCCCTGTCACTTACAGAAATATATTCTCTGTCTGTATCTTTAAGAACCAGAGAAATCATCTTTCCGCCGACTTGAGGAAGTATCGCAAATCTAATTTTTTCGTTTTCAACGGTAATCCTAGTCAGCCCCTGAAACTCATCTTTAGATATTATTGTCATTTTTTAGTTCCTCATCTTAACTTTCCTTACGTTCGCCGCCTTCGAGACTTTTAGAATCATAAGGTTCTGCACTGATCAGCTGGCTTGTCATGCCGCCATCGACAAGTAAATTGGCACCGGTGACATATGACGCCTCATCGCTTGCCAGAAACACCGCCGCATACGCGACCTCTTTGGGCGTTCCTACCCTTCCGGCGGGAATATTGGACTTCCAGAATGTCAGACACGTATTTAGGTCAGGAGCGGCATTTTTGATGTCTGTCCATATTTGGGTATCGATCAGGCCCGGTGATAACACATTAACACGGATATTTCTTGAGGCAAACTCGACAGCCATCGATTTAGTCAAACCAACCATTCCCCATTTGGCTGCGTCATAGGGCGCAGCCCCAGGCATACACTGCATTGAGTGAACTGTGCCGATGTTAATTATCGAACCAGATCCGGCTTTTAGCATATGGTTAATCGCATACCTCGAGCACAAATAGGCTCCTCGTAAATCCGTGTTGATTACCCTGTCCCAATCAGCCGTTTCCATCTGATCAAACGCTTTTACAAAATTCACACCGGCGTTGTTCACCAGCACGTCGATTTGGCCATATTTTTCTATGGCTTTATCGATCAATCTTTTTACATCGTCTTCTCTGGAAACATCGCACTGAACAAAAATGCCTTGTCCTCCTTGAGCAATGATTTCATCAATCACAGGTTGCCCATTAGCGCTTCTGCGTGAAGCGCCTACAACCTTTGCGCCTTCTTTTGCAAAAATTTCAATAATACTTTTTCCGATGCCGGCACCGGAGCCTGTAACAACTGTAACTTTGTCTTTTAATCTCATTTCTGAACCTTTCTTTTAATTTTTAGTGGTGCCAATTTCCTAAATCATTATGAAAATCAGAAAGAATTGTAACCGAGTTATTTCCCCAGAGCACATTTTCTTCTATTCGTATTCCACCGATTTCGGGCAAATATAGCCCCGGTTCCATAGACGTAATCATCCCTGTCTGGATAACGTCTTCACTGCCGGGTCCAATACCCGGGGTAGCTTCATGATATCCGAACCCAACACCATGACCAATGCCGTGCATAATACCTTTTCCAAAGCCTTTTTTCTTTAGTACCGCAAAGGCAGCCTTTGTGAGTTCAGAGCCGGTGCTCTGTCCATTTTTGTAGGCATCATAGGCAGCCTGCGATGCGGATTTTATAGCATACGCCATATCCATTTGGATAGGTTTGGGTTTACCGCCAACTACCAGGGTTCTTGTGAGATCGAACCAGTACCCATCGGCGCATCCTCCGAGTTCAAGCATGACCAATTCACCTTTTTTCAATTTTTTATTGGTTGCCGGACAGGTAATCGGATTGGCCTTAAATGTTCTTTTAACTCCGGATGTGATTTGCGGCGGGTCACAATAAGTATACCGGACCCCATTGATGCCAGTCTGCATCTGAACGGATTTAAGGATTTCCGCGGCAACATCTACTTCACGGACACCCTCTTTTGCGTATCTGTAGAAAGCTTTGGCGCTTTCTTTAGCAACAAGATTGGCTTTTTTTATTTTTTTTATTT
>CAZVXR010000138.1:0-2520 GCA_964630865.1 uncultured Pirellulales bacterium
CAAGGCGCTGGAGGTGATGGCGGAAAAAACCGGAGCATTTAAGGTCGAACACAGCGAGGATGTAGGGGTGTTTGCGACGGAAACGCTGCGGCGATTTGACGCGATATGCTTTAATAATACGACCAAGCTGGTATTCGATGACGCTCAAAAAAAGGCATTGCTTGATTTTATTCAGGGTGGCAAGGGAGTTGTCGGTATCCATGCGGCGACGGATAATTTTTATGAATGGCCGGAAGCGGCGACAATGATTGGGGGTCAGTTTTCAGGGCATCCGTGGTGTGCCGACGGGACATGGGCGATTAAAATTGACGATCCGAATCATCCGTTGACACAGTCTTTTGGCGGCAAGGGTTTTAAAGTCAAGGATGAAATTTATCGTACCCAGGCACCGTTTTATTCTCGCAGCAAACAGCGTGTGCTGCTGAGCCTGGATATGGCGGATGAGACGACCCGCACCGTTAAGGATATCAAGCCGGAGGATATGGATACCGGCATCAGTTGGATTAAACGTGTGGGCAACGGGCGGCTGTTTTATTGTTCACTCGGCCACAATCATGATCTGACGTGGACGCCGGAAGTACTGCAACATTATCTGGCGGGGATTCAATATGCGATGGGCGACTTGAAAGCCGACGATACGCCGTTGGGAATATCCGTGGTCGAACTGGATACCGCTGCGGTCATGGCGTTGGTTAATAAAGTGAAAGAGTACTATTGGACCAAGAGCCGGACGGATTTGACAGCGTTGGAAGAAGTCATCCGGAATCAGAGCGGTAATGCTGAGAATCTCAAGCAAATTGAAATGCAGATGCAGCCGCTGCTGGCTCCTGAAATGACTTTAGCGGTGAAAGAATTTGCCTGCCGCCAGTTGAGTATTTTTGCAACGGAACAATCCGTGCCGGCGCTGGCGAAACTATTGGACGACTCCAAGACTGAACATTTAGCTCGATATGCTCTTGAGCGAATTGACGGCTCAATTGTGGACAGAATATTGTTGACTCGATTGGATAATGCGCAAGACAGCGTTGCGAAAGCAGGAATCATCACCTCGCTTGGCGTGCGGCGTTGTAAGGGTGCGGTTGACAGGTTGAGTAAGATCGCGACAGGGTATGATAAGCTTTCAGCTCATGCAGCCATCGCCTCGCTGGGAATGATTGCAACTCCGGATGCAGCCGCTGCCTTGATCAAGATACAAAAACTTTCTTTGGCGGCAATAAAAATGCCCGTGTTAGATGCGCAGGCAGTGTGTGCCGATGGACTTTATCGGTCGGGTAACACTGTAGCTGCGGTAAAGATTTATCATTCGTTGTACGTCGGTAGCAATCCAGGACTGATTCGAATTGCCGCGCTGAACGGCTTAGCTCAAGCCGACAAGACTGGGTTTTATGCATTATTGCCGGGTGCGGTTTTGAGTGACGATCCGGGGGTTCAAGCCGCGGCGATTCAGCTTGTTGCGACCGTTAAGGACTTACCTGCATTAGGAACGATGGTTTCGGTATATGACAAGCTTGGCGACACGGCAAAGATTTCAATGCTGGCGGCGCTGATGGCAAACGGCAGCACAATTGGGTATAGTGTGGCGATCGGCGCAATCCATAGCGACAACGCAGAGGTTCGTATTATGGCATATAATACTATCAGTCGACTTGGCGGCTCGCAAAGTGTTATGCCGCTCGCCGTGGCTGCTGCTGCTGCGGCCAACCGCACCGAAAAGATTGCTGCCCGCCAGGCGCTATATCAGCTCAAAGGACAGGACATCAACGCTGCCATTGAGACAGGCATTCTCCAGACGACCACAACTGAGCGGGATGAAAACACAGCCGTGGAATTGATACGTGCGGCCGCGGAGCGGTGTACCGAATCGGCCAAGCCGCGGCTATTTACTGCTGCGCGCGATCAAAACAGTTCTATTGCTCAAGAGGCGATTCGGGCGCTTCAGTTGGTGGCCGGATCGCAAGATATGTCTGCGATGGTCGACTTGTTGGCAGATAGCCCCAGCTTGGCGATGGAAAATGCCGTGGTGATTGTGGCTGAAAAAATTCCCGACCGAAATCATCGCAGTGCAGCATTGCTGGCCAAATGGGAGACCTTGGACGCCGTCAAGGCAAAAGCATCTTTTTTACAGGTGTTAGGTCGACTGGGCAGCGTGAATACGATAGAACTGTTGCGAAGCCAGAAAGCGTCTTCTGATGCGGTTATCAGCGAAGCGGCATTTCAGGCGATGACCGATTGGCCGGGGCCGGAGTTGACCGACGATATGAAGCATCTGGCGACGACGCTTTCCGACGCATCGCAAAAGGTTCTTGCGTTTCGGGCCTATGTTCGTATGTTGACGCTGAACAAGACGCAATCTGACCCGTGCGATGTCGAATTGCTGGCCGAGGCGATGGCGATGTCTGACCGCCCGCAGGAACAACGGCTTGTTCTCGGTGCACTGGGATCGTATGGAACGCTTAAAGCGCTGCAATTAGCGCAAAAGATGATGGATAATCCCGACCTGAAAGCGGAAAGCGAGGCGGC
>CAZVXR010000139.1:0-2498 GCA_964630865.1 uncultured Pirellulales bacterium
TCCGGTTTCCGTGCTTTTGTTATCCTGTTTTGGCCCTTTCCATTGCGGCCAGTAGGCGGCAACGGATTCGGATTTGCCCATTTCGGCAAGAATTGCCATTTTCTTGACGGAAACATCAACGCATACCACTTTGCCGTCGGCATTGCGAACATAGATTTTACCGTTGGCCAGCGTCGGCATCGTCCAGCACCGTCCGTCCAAAACCTGCGCCGAGGAAATCAGCTCAAATTTGTCCGGCGAGGCTTTGACAATCATCAGCCTGCCTTTATCGCTAATGACAATCAGCTTGCCGTCGGCGGCCATCAGGCTGCCTCTGCCGGAGGAGGCTTCAGTCCATTTGGTCATGCCGGTTTTCCAATCTAAGCAGGCCAGCTTGGCATCATCAAATCCGTAGATATATCCATCAATAACCACCGGTCCGGACATCTGCGTCCGCATATTTTTGTTTTCCCAAATCAACGCAGGCTTGCCGTCTGTAACCCGCAGCAATGCGCAGCCGTGATTATAGCCGGAGGTGATAAATATTTCGTTGCCGATGACAATCGGATCGGCGGCGTTAACGCTGTAACTGGTTTTCCACGGATACGACCACACTACATTGCCGGCGGCGGGATTGACGCACATCAGACTTTCACGTCCAAATAAATAAAGATAGGATTTGCCCTCTGCAGTCACGACCACCGCGGACGCATACCCGCTTTTGTCGTTCTTGCTTTTCCAGACAACCTCGCCCGAAGTCTTATTCAAAGCGACCCCGTTATCAAAGACATTATAGAACAGTTTTTCTCCAACCACCAGCGGCGAACTGGAAAAACCCCACTCCGGAACTTTTGCGCCGAGGTCCTTTTGCCAGACAACCTTGCCCTCGCTTAGACTCAAACAAAAGGCTTTGCCCGTTTTGCTGAGGGTATAAACTTTGCCCTCTGAAATGGTTACCGACGCATTGGTGCCGCCTTCATAATAATGGGGAGTCAGCGGCTCAGGGTATTCATATTTCCAAACAACCACTCCGGTATTGGCATCAAAACAGGTTATTACATCCGTCTTTTTGTTGACATTGCCCATCGTGATTGCTTTGCCGTCAGCAACCGAGACGATTGAAAAACCAATTCCGACCTCGGCGGTCCATAGCGGTTTGGCTGTGTCGCTGATCATTAAAGGATCCCAATCCTTTTCAAGGGAAACCCCATCTTGATTAGGTCCACGCCAATTCGGCCAGTCACCGGCCAAACCAACATTCACCAGCAACAATACCAACAATACACCTTTATTACGCATACCGTTCTCCATAATCTTTCAATCCATTATTTTGAATACACAACGCCCCCGTTGGGCAGACATCCGCACAGCGTTTTGCCGCATCGAAACTTAATCCCTCATCCAGCGTTTTCTTTAGAGCTACCGCTATTTCCGTTGCAAACCCGCGCCCCGTGAAGCTTAAACCAACGGTGTACGAATTGGGTTCGTTTTGTTTTTTTGCCGCCTGCACACACAAGCCGCATAGAATACATTTTCCAGATTCATAAACAAGTCCCGACAATGCGACCTGCCGGGTAAAGGACTTGCGTTGTCCTTTATACGTCTGCTGTTTGGCTTTGTTTGCCTCGGCCAGTTCCCGCAGTCGGCAGGTCTCTTTTTTCCCGCAATCGCACCACAAACACCGTCGGGATTCGACCTTAGCCATCTCAGGCGAAAATCCATCGGGTATTGAAATGGGTTCATTTCGTTTAATTTTTTCAGCGCCTACCAAAAAAGCCTGCATTTCACCGTCATTAACCTGCCCCAACCGGCTGTTAAACCGGCCTGTCTGACCTGTAACTTCTTTTCCCGAAAGATATTGCAGGATAGACAGTGCCGCTTCTTTCCCGTCGGCGGCCGCCCGCACCGCCAGCCGTCTTCGCCCCGCCGCTTCACCGCCGGCAAAGACCCCCTTGCGGCTGGTTTGGTAGGTTTTGGGGACAATTTTAATCCCTTTATCCGAGGCTTCTAATCCATATTTAGAAACATCCGCTTGCCCTGTCGCCACAAAAACCGCATCAAAATCAGCACATAACATCTCAAATTCTATCGTCTTGCCGACTTCTGTACCACCCCGAAATTCGACATTCTCTAACGACAAAATTTGATTGATTTCTTTATCCAGAATATCTTCAGGCAGCTTATCCCGTTCAACACTTCGGAGATTTCCGCCGGGTTTATCCATTTTATCAAACACAACGCACCCCACCCCTGCTTGCGTCAAATAATACGCCGCCGCCAACCCGCATGGTCCAGCCCCGACAATCGCAGCCTTTTTTCCAGTTTTTATTTCGCACCTTGGCTGGTAAGGACTGGGCGACACCAAATCCCAGTCGGCTGCAAATCTTTTTAGAAGACAGATAGAAATTGCCGCATCATGCTGATTTCGGCGGCAGACTTTTTCGCACGGAGCGGGACATATTCGACCTAATATAGCAGGAATAGCAATGTCCGCCTTAATTGTCCTGATCGCGGAAGCC
>CAZVXR010000140.1:0-3531 GCA_964630865.1 uncultured Pirellulales bacterium
GCTGACGGGATTTGTTTTCAACGACAGCCGCGGGGTTACGGTCGAAATTCAGGGGAGTCCGAAGTCTATTGAGACATTTCTCTGCCAGCTTCAAGACGTTGGCTCAAGACCCGAATTGCTCCGAATCGATTCCGTCGAAAAAAGCGAGATAGCGATTGTGCCGACAGAGGCGGCCTTTGTCATTCGTGTCAGCAGCGATCAAGGTTCTCCAACCGCCGGAGTCTGTCCCGATATTGCCGTGTGTTTAGATTGTCTTGCGGAAATGCGCAGCCCGAACGATTTTCGATACCGCTATCCGTTTATTAACTGTACTCAATGCGGCCCGCGTTATTCGATCATCAAAACGATTCCCTATGACCGCCCCAATACCACGATGGCCGAATTTACAATGTGTCCGCGATGCCGGGGGCAGTATGAAGATGTCGCCGACCGCCGGTTTCATGCTCAGCCCGTAGCGTGTCCGGTCTGCGGGCCGCATGTTTCACTGCTGGATAACCGCGGCAAGTTGGTTGAATCTCAAAACGACAGCACGATCGCAAGGGCGGCGGAATTATTACGGAAAGGCAAGATTCTTGCCATCAAGGGGATTGGCGGATTTCACCTGGCGGTAAATGCGTTTGATGACAGGGCGGTCAAACTGCTGCGCCAGCGTAAACGCCGCGAGGCAAAGCCATTTGCGATGATGGCGGCCAATCTGGAAACCATACGACGTTTTGCAATGGTGGATTTGGCGTCTGAAGAACTTTTGGCTAATTCGTCATCACCCATTGTCCTGCTCGATAAAATTGAGCCAAACCTACTGGCGGCTTCGGTCGCCGAGGGGACGCGTCGTTTGGGTTTTATGCTGCCGTATGCTCCGCTGCATTATCTATTGTTCAGCGAACCGGAGATTGAAGTTCTTGTGATGACCAGCGCCAATTTATCGGATGATCCGCTGATTTGCGATAATGACACAGCATTGGAGCAATTAAACACGGTAGCGGATTATTTTTTAGTTCACGACCGGCCTATCTATCGGCAGGTGGACGATTCTGTGATGCAGATTGTTGCCGGAAAGCCCGCGTTTCTCCGCCGTTCGCGTGGATTCGTGCCGGAAACGATTCACCGGCGGCGGCCCGCAATTAAAGATATTTTTGCCGCCGGAGCCGACCTCAAAAACACATTTTGCTTCCTTAAAGGTGATCAGTTTATCCTCAGCGAACATATCGGCGACTTGGAAAAGCCCGCTATCTGTCGCCATTATATCCATTCCATTGAGCATCTGGCGGGGCTTTTTGAGGCAAAGCCGCAGGCGGTGGTTTGTGATCTGCATCCGGGGTATTTTTCCACCCGATATGCACAAGAGTATGCCCGGAATCGCGAGATTAAGTCCCTGGTGCGGGTGCAGCATCACTGGGCGCATGCCGCATCGGCGATGGCCGAGTATAATCTGGATGGACGCGTGATTGCTCTGATTGCCGATGGCACAGGTTACGGCACGGATGGCGCTATATGGGGCTGCGAATGCCTTGTTTGTTCGCTGACCGAATTTGACCGCCTCGGTCATCTGGCATATTCTCCGCTGGGTGGAGGGGATTTAGCTTCCATTGAGCCAATTCGTCCTCTGCTGGGTCTCTGCAAGGCCGCAGGGATTGAATTGCCGGATGATATTCTCCGTCGAATTGAGCCGGATGAGCAAAAAGTGCAGCTAATCTGCCAGCAGATTGAGAAACAGATAGCAACTGTTCCATCGTCCAGCCTGGGTCGTTTGTTCGATGCGGCGGCGGCTTTAGCCGGGTGCGGGAATCGCAATTATTTTGAAGCCCAATTGCCGATGGCGCTGGAGGCGATTGCGGATATGACGAATACCGACTCTTATCCGGTGGAAATTATCGATTGTTCTGACGGAACTTTTGAACTGTCGCCGTATACCATTATCGGTGGAATTTTGGAGGATGTGCGTCGAAATATAGACCGAGCCATGATTTCTTCGCGGTTTCATAATACAATCGCGGCGGGGTTGTTGAAATTTGCAGTGAAAGCCCATCAGCAAACCGGGCTTTCCGACATTGTTCTCAGCGGTGGGGTGTTTTGCAACCAATACTTATCTAATCAACTGATAAGACTCTTGCATGAGAGTGGTTTTCGGGTATTCTTTAAGCGTCGGGTACCGGCCAATGACGGCGGTATCGCGCTGGGGCAGGCGGCGATTGCCGCGGCTCGACTTTCAGCGGGTTTGACGGAGTAAAACGATGTGTCTTGCGGTACCAGCCAGAATTGTGGAATTAGACGGAGATAAAGCGGTCGCCGATGCGATGGGCAACCGCTGGGCTGTGCGTATTACTTTAACGCCTGATGTCGGACTTGGCGATATTGTCCTTGTTCATGCCGGTTATGCAATTGCCAAAATCGACGAGGAAGAAGCCCGTAAGACATGGGAATTGTTCGAGCAGATTGCTGAAATGGAAGCCGAGCACAAGCAGACAGAGGGAACAGAGCAATGAACCTTGCTGCAATTCAATCCGCCCGGGAACAAATCGAGAAAGCCTGTGCTGCTGTCTCAAAGACGATTCAGGTTATGGAAGTCTGCGGCACACATACAGTTGCATTATTCCGACATGGGATCCGTTCGCTGCTGCCGATTAATCTCAAACTTCTTTCCGGCCCTGGCTGTCCGGTGTGCGTAACCGATCAGGGCTATATTGATACGGTCATTGACCTGGCAGGGCGGGAGGATTGCATCATCGCTACGTATGGCGATATGATTCGCGTTCCCGGCAAAAACACATCACTCGAGCGGCTCAGTCTGCCCAATGTCCGGATTGTTCTTAGCAGCGACGACGCGGTAATGCTGGCTCGGAAAAACCCCGACAAGACGATTATTTTTATCGCCGTAGGTTTCGAAACAACAACCCCGGCGACTGCCGTGGCGATACAGCAGGCAAAGGCGATGGACTTAACGAATTTTACCGTGCTTTGCGGACACAAGCGAGTGCTTCCTGCGATGCAGGCATTGCTTTCGGGCCGAAATGATAAAATCGATGCATTTCTTTGCCCCGGCCATGTCAGCATTATCCTCGGCAGCAAGGCCTATCAGCCGATAGTCGATGAATTTCGTCGGCCATGTGTGGTTGCTGGCTTCGAGGCAGAACAAATCTTGTTGGGGCTTGCCAAAATCTGCGAGCAGATTGCACGGGGCAAACCTGCGGTCGATTCGGTCTATGGGCTGGCGGTTAGTCCGCAGGGAAACACGGTTGCCCAGCACATTATTGACACATTCTTTGAGCCCTGCGATGGGCCATGGCGCGGGCTGGGGTGTATCCCGCAAGGGTCATTGAAAATCAGGGAACAATACGCAGTATTTGACGCTCAGAGGCGTTTTGGTATCGATCAGATGCCCAAAGAAGAACCCGCCGGATGCGTCTGCGGACAGGTTTTGTGCGGTCTGATTGAGCCGAGCCAGTGCGGCCTGTTCGGAAAAAAATGCACCCCCGATCGTCCGGTTGGTCCGTGCATGGTCAGTACCGAAGGCGCCTGTGCAGCATGGTATAA
>CAZVXR010000141.1:0-1642 GCA_964630865.1 uncultured Pirellulales bacterium
GGCGGTCTTTCTTTGCCGGCCTGATTGTCGATCATGTGCAGGAAGTGCTGAATATTACGCACGACAACATTGACGATGCGCCGCAGTTTGGCGCGGGCGTGGATACGGATTTCATTTTGGGCATCGGTAAAGCAGGCAGTGCGATTAAGATTCTACTGGATATTGATCGCGTCTTAGAAGGCATGGGCACACTGATAGAAGGATAGGTTAAATCCGCAACATCGCAAATTCGCATCGTTGAGGTATGGCAGGACGGCTTTCGGTAATACGGAAGCCGTCCTTATTTTGTTATCCCACAGGTTTGATTTCGTCACCGTCTCCTGCTTTAAAGAGCGGATTACATTTTTACTCAACCCGCCTCCAGCAGCAAATCAGTCTACTTCGAAGCGGTTCGATTAAAAGGTTTCACCCGACGCTGAGGGAGCATTTTAGAGAGAACCAATCAGCCGCTGCAATGCAGCGGAATTCGCCGAACGCTGGAACAACGGTCTGCGGTCGGATTTGTAGGTCGAGATCATTTCGTGATATGGTTTTTTATCGGAATTGATGTAAAAAATGCCAAGCGGAAGCTTGCCGCCTTTAGATTCTTCACACGCCCGCTTGAACGCCTCCGTCCGGCTGGTCGGGTCATAGCTGCTTTCCAGATAATAGGTATTGTCCTTAAACCACTGGAACGTATTGACCTTATTAAACGACACGCACGGCTGGAGAATATCCACCAGCGCATAACCGTTATTGGTTATGGCTTTTTTCAGGACTTCTTTGGTTTTCTCCTGATCGCCAATAAAGACGCGGGCGACAAACGAAGCATCCAGGGCTATCGCCACCGCAAGCGGATTAAACGGCTCGGAAATGACGCCGCTAACCTGCACGGGAGTAACAAACCCCCGCCGGCTGGTTGGCGAGGCCTGGCCTTTGGTCAGACCATAAACCATATTGTTGTGGACGAGGTTGGTAATCTTCGGATTGCGGCGAATAGTGTGAATAAAATGGTTGCCGCCTTCGCCGTACATATCGCCATCCCCGCTTTCGGCGATGACGGTAAGCTGCGGATTGGAAACCCCGATCGCAAAGGCCGGCGATAACGCCCTGCCGTGCAGCCCATTAAAGACATTACAGCGGAGATAATGCGGGATTTTGGCCGCCTGACCGATACCGGAAACCATCACCAGATTTTCCGGGGCAATCTCCAACTCCGCCAGCGCCTGCTTGAGAACTTTGAGGATCAGAAAATCCCCGCACCCCGGACACCATGCAATATCAATCTCACCCATATCAAAAGGATTTGTATCCATGGTAAGTCTCCCGTATCCAACCTCTTCTATTTCGGCTGCAAAACCAGATAAACCACATATAGTACCAGCATCACAACACCTTTCCATCGATCGATACAATGCCGCTTGCCGGTAAATAGTGTCACAAACAAAATCACCGTTGCAAGGATACCGACATAAATACTCAGCATCATATCCGTCGGCACCGGAATAGGCCGAATGGCAGAACTAACGCCAAGAATCAAAAAGATATTGAAGATATTCGACCCGACCACATTGCCGACGGCGATGTCCGCCTTTTTCTTGTAGGCGGCAACAACCGAGGTCGCCATTTCCGGCAGGCTCGTCCCAACCGCAACCAATGTAAC
>CAZVXR010000142.1:0-9888 GCA_964630865.1 uncultured Pirellulales bacterium
CTGGTTTGTCTGGCATCGAATGTCCCAAAGCAGGCAGTCTTTGCAGGGCACTATGGGAACACCGCCGCAGGTCCTCGTTCAATTGCCCAGCGTGCAGGATGTTGATGAGTTTTACGAGTTTACCGGCAACACCGCCGCCGTAGAGCAGGTCGAGATCCGCGCACGTGTGGAAGGACTTTTGAAAACAGTTGAATTTACAGACGGTGCAGACGTTAATCAGGGCGATTTGCTCTTTACCATCGAGCCGGATGCGTATATCGCGCGTCGTGATCAGGCGCAGGGACAGCTTCAAGCGGCTCAAGCCAATCTGGATCGCGCCCAACTGGATTATGAACGTATGGAAAAAGCCGTTCAGATCAATGCCGTTAGCAAACAGGATTTGACCACTGCCAAAGCGATGCGCGACCAGGCGCAGGCGAATGTGATGGCCGCCGTCGCGGACCTGCAAACCGCCAAATTAAATCTAAGCTATACCCGGATAACCAGTCCCATTACCGGCCGTGTCGGCAGACGCCTGGTGGATGCGGGCAATCTGATCGGAGCGGGCGAACAAACCCTGCTGACAACGGTGGTCAAATTGCAGCCGTTGTACGTCTATTTCAACGCCAGTGAAGGTGTTTTAAATCAGTATTTTATGGCGCATCAATTGGATACGCTCAAGAAAGACTTGCCGAAATTTCAGGTAGGATTTGCGGGTCGGGACGGCTACCCTTACGAGGGATTTTTGGACTATATCGACAACAAAGTTGATCAGGCAACCGGCACGATTGTCATTCGCGGCCGGATACCCAATGCTGAAAGGCAATTGTTTCCGGGGACATTTGTCCGTATCCGCGTTCCGGCGGGTGTAACCAAGGATGCAATTTTAGTTCAGGAACGGGCGATCCAATCCGACCTTGGCGGCAAATATATTCTGGCGGTGGATTCTAAAAACAGCGTACTAAATCATCCGGTGCAACTGGGTCGGAAAGTCGGCGACAAGATCGTTGTAAAATCCGGCCTTGGCGCGAAAGAACAATATATCATCAGTGGATTTCATTTTGCCCACCCCGGCGCTCCGGTTACGCCGAAAATGGAAGGCAGTCTGGATAAGACGCCTCCGGAAACAAAACCGGAAAGTAAGACAAAACCCTGACTATAGAAGCGACAGCGACCTTGTCAGTCGCAAGGAGATAATGATATTATGTTCAGTGAATTTTTTATTAATCGCCCGATTTTCGCCAGCGTGATTTCGATTGTCATCGTGCTGGTTGGGCTTATTACGATTCCGCTGCTGCCGGTGGAGAAAACGCCTGATATTACACCGCCGACCGTATTGGTTTCAGCGGTGTATCCCGGCGCCAGCGCGGAGGTTGTCGCCGAAACCGTCGCTACCCCGATTGCCGAGGCGATTAATGGTGTGGACAATATGCTGTATATGTCCTCCAGCTGCAGCGCCGACGGATGGATGCAGATTACGGTAACATTTGAAGTGGGCGTCGATGTGGATATGGCGACGGTGCTGGTGCAAAACCGCGTCAATGCCGCCGAAGCAAAACTTCCCGAAGAAGTTAAACGCCAGGGCGTTACGACGCAAAAGCAAACGTCGAACATCGCCTTGGTTATCAGTCTTGTTTCTCCCAACGAGCGTTACGATCAGATTTATATGAGCAATTATATCAATCTGCGGATGAAAGACGTCATTTCCCGTGTTCCCGGCGTTGGCAGCATCACGGTTTTTGGCGCACGCGATTTCGCGATGCGTCTGTGGCTTGACCCCGACACACTCAAAGCCCGCAATCTGACGACGGAAGATGTTCTGGCCGCGATTCGCGAGCAGAACATTCAGGTTGCCGCAGGTCAGGTCGGTTCAATGCCAAGTCCCCAAAACCAGCAGTTTCAATATACCGTTACCACGCTTGGCAGGTTAAGCAGTGCCGAAGAATTTGAAAATATTGTCCTTAAAGCCGGTCATGACGGACAGATGCTTAGGCTCAAAGATGTTGCCCGTGTGGAAATGGGCGCCGAATCGTATGGTACGAATGTGAAAATCAATGGCAAACCCTCGGTGGCAATGGGGATTTTTCAAACGCCGGGAACTAATGCGCTGGCTGTTGCCGAAGGCGTCAAACATGCGGTCGATGAACTATCGAAACGCTTTCCCGAAGGTCTGGAATACCGAATCCCATTTAATCCGACGATATTCATCAGCGAATCGATCCGGGAAGTGCTGATTACGCTTTGTTTTACAGTTTTCCTAGTGATTTTGACCGTGTATATTTTTCTGGAAGACTGGCGGGCGACCATTATCCCGTCGGTTACCATTCCCGTTTCGCTGATTGGTACATTCGCGGTGATGCTGGCGATGGGGATGTCGATTAATACCTTGACAATGTTTGGGTTGGTTTTGGTTATCGGTATTGTCGTCGATGATGCGATTGTCGTGGTGGAAAACACCAGTCGCATTATTGAAGAAGAAAAATTGTCTTCCAAAGATGCCGCCATTAAAGCGATACGCCAGGTAAGCGGTCCGGTGATTGCTACAACGCTGGTGCTGCTGTCGGTGTTTGTGCCGACAGTGGTGATGGGCGGCATCACCGGCAAACTTTACCAGCAATTTGGCGTTACTATTTCCGTTGCAGTGGTATTCTCGGCAATCAATGCGTTGACATTAAGTCCGGCGTTGTGTGCCTTGCTGCTGCGTCCGCGAAGCGAAAGCCGCAATCGCTTTGCCGAGTTTTTTGACCGGTTTATGAAAAAATCGACTGGCAATTATATGAACGCTGTTCGCGTGGTCATTCGAAAAAGTTTTATGGTGATGGTGGCTTTTGCGATGATGACGGCGGCGTCGCTGCTGGTAATGCGATCCCTGCCGACAGGCTTTCTCCCGGATGAGGACGAGGGAATTGCTTTTGTCAATGTGCGGCTGCCTGATGGCGCTACGCTGGATAGAACCGATCAAGTGATGGGCGATGTCGCTGCTATCCTCGCCGCTACGCCGGGTGTGGCAAACTATGTTACTGTCGCAGGCTTTTCAATGCTGGATGGGGCGATGATTCCCAACGGCGGTATTTCATTTATCAGTTTTGACCCATGGGAAAAACGAAAAGCGTCATCATTGCATGTTTCAGAAATTGTAAAACGGCTGCAAGGTCGTCTTTTTGCACTGCCGGATGCGTTTTGCCTGGCGTTTATCCCGCCGTCCGTACGCGGACTGGGTATGTCCGGAGGCTTCGAATTGAAACTCCAGGATCGCGGCGGGGTGGGACTAAGGGGGCTTGAGTCCGCTGCCAATGATCTGCTGTTTGCCGCCAATGCGAGTCCTGTTGTCACGCGGCTGAATAGTACGTTTAGGGCCAATATTCCGCAATTGTATGTGGATATTGATCGTGTCAAGGCCAAACGTCTTGGTGTTCCTCTTGGAACGGTTTTTGGTACGCTTCAGACATATCTTGGCAGTTCCTACGTCAATGACTTCAATCTGTTTGGCCGGACGTTTAAGGTTATCGCGCAGGCTGACAAAAATTTCCGAGATACACCCGACAAAATTCAGCATCTCGAAGTCCGAAATGCACACGGGCAAATGCTGCCTCTTGGAACGATATTAACGGTTCAGGATAAAGTAGGGCCGCAAATTGTAACCCATTACAATCTATATCCATCGACCACAATCTCCGGCATCGCCAAACCCGGATTTAGTTCCGGCCAGGCGATTGCCGAAATGGAACGGCTCTGCAAAGAAAATCTTCCCGCAACCATCGGTTATGAGTGGTCAGGAATGAGTTTTCAGGAAATTCGAGCTGGCAACGAAGCGCCAAAAATATTTATGTTCGCTGCGTTATTTGCGTTTCTATTTCTTGCCGCCCAATATGAAAGCTGGTCTATACCGCTGGCGATAGTATTTGCCGTGCCGCTGGCGCTGCTGGGTGCGGTTACTTTCACCTGGGCCAGAGCCTATGACAATAATATCTACACGCAGATTGGCATTGTGCTGCTGATTGGTCTGGCGACAAAAACGGCGATTTTGCTGGTTGAATTTGCCAAAGCCCATCATGAAGAAGGGCACGGCATTGAAGAGTCCGCCTTGCAGGCATCGCGCCTGCGGTTCCGCCCGATTTTGATGACAGCGATTTCGACACTGATTGGAACAGTTCCCTTGGCGATTGCTACAGGTGCCGGTGCCGTTGCCCGGCGAGCGCTGGGGACCGCGGTTTTCGGTGGGATGCTGCTGGCTACAGTGCTCGGTGTCCTGATGATACCTGTATTTTATGTTTTTGTGCAAAAGATTACGGAAAATGTCTTTAAACCAAAAAAGTAGCGTCATAAAATGTACGATTGCCAAACAGGTTTTTTTGAAGAATCCATAAAAAATAAAAAAACCTCTATTTTGTGCCTAAAAATGGCTTATTTGAGACTGTATTTTTTTATTATTTTGTTGACTTCAAGAAACTTAGGGTATATACTGCAGCACATAGATGGGGCGTATGGAGAGTCCCTGTCGTTTTCGTAGTAATCCAAAAAACTACTTCCTCCAGTTCTAAGCGTGGAAATAGTTTATCAATCTTTTCATCACCCTCCTCCGAAGCCAGATGCCGACTTTCGGCTCTGGCTTTCTTTTTTTCAGAACGAAAATATCCCCATTGTTGTAAATTACAAACAACCGTTAACGTAAAAAACCAGATTGCAAACCATCACGCTTTGGGCTGTAACGAGACTGTCTCCTGCCGCTCGAAGCGTTAAACAATTTCCATGCCGAGGATGGTGATATCGTCAGTTTCGGCGGAGGTGCGTTTCCAGGCGGTGATGGTTTCTTCAATCGCGGCCATCATTGAAATAACCGGCATACGGCAAAGCTTTTGGAAGGTCTCGGTGAAAACAAAATGGCCGTTGTCATTGATCTGGCCGATCAGCGGCTCGATGCCGTCTGAATAGAGCAGAATTTTATCGCCAGGGTCCAATTGCGTATCGATTTGTTCAAATTCCATCTCTTCAAATACGCCCAGCAATCCGCCGCGGCTTTGCAATTGGATCGGTTCTTGTCCCGGGCGGATGAGTATCGGATAAGGGTGGCCGGCACGGGCGAATGAAAAATCGAGTGTTTCGGTGTCGATCTGACAGCAGCATAACGTAGCGAACAGGCTGCCTTTGAGCTGCTGCTGAATCATTGCGGTATTTAGATGATTAACCACTTCTTTTGGCGAAAAGATGGCGTACCGGTTGCCCTCCGTTCGACGCAATACGGCGGCGTGCTTAAGAAACATCGTCAATAATGCGGCGGGAATCGAATGGCCGACGGCATCGGCCAGATAAAAGCCGATGTGCGTTTCATCAAGGCGAACGACGTCATAGATGTCGCCGGAAACCCACTCGGCGGGGTGATAAGCGGAGGCGAAACGGACCCGGTTGGCAGATGGAAGTATTTGCGGCAGAAAATTTCGCTGGATGCTACCTGCCAATTTAAGCTGTTCTTCCATCTGTCTGCGCTGCTGATCGTCTGTGGGTATTTCCGCAAAAGCATGTGAGAAATGGATTGCCGATTCGATTCTGGCCCAGAGTTCTTCAATGGAAGCCGAGCGGATTTTGGCCGCAAGCCGAAACCGCGTCAGTTCCATCGCAATCGGCCAATGCAGCAGTACGATAGGAATATTCTTTTGATCGAACCCGTCAATTTTATCTTCGAGCCGTTTCCAGTCAATCAGATGAATATCACCTGCGTCTATCAAAAATGCAGCCGAGCAGGGCGAGGGGGCGGACAAATTGAAAAAATCGGATGTCGAGAGAATCTGCCACGTCCACTGCTTCATTTTCATTCGTGTGCATAGTGTCGCGGGCAAATCAAGCCGGTCCGAAACAAACGTCAGGGTTGCCGGCCCTGGCGCAATCTGAACGCCCAAAGACGCTGCGTGTTGTATTTGACTGGTGTTATCCATAATTATTTAAACCCAAGTTCAGGCATCATTCGGAACCATGCTGCGGACATCATCGGCACAAGAAAGGAATCACTTAAGGTGAAAAAAGATGCAGGTCGGGTTATCGGACGCAGGCGTTGAAAAATCAGGCAAAAATGGCCGAGCCGATTCGCACGAGCGTAGCCCCCATCTCAATTGCGATTTCATAATCCTGGCTCATCCCCATACTCAAATGGCGGAATCGCGAGCCTGCGATTTTTTCAGACCGAATCTCTTCAAAAAGCTCTCTCGCCCGGCCAAAAGACGTTCGAACCAGATCTTTGTCCATCGTTAGCGGCGCCATCGTCATCATCCCCTCAAGCCGGAGATTGGGCATCGACATAATTTGTTCGGCCAGATGAAACGCCGCCCCGACCGGGACGCCATATTTTTGCGGTTCGCCGGAGCAGTTGACCTGAAGCAGCACCGGGGCGTTAAGGTTCAGTTTGGCAGCCGCAAAATCGATTTCCTCGGCCAATCGCAGCGTATCGACCGAGTGAATCAGCGAACAGATTTGCAGGGAGGCCTTGACTTTGTTGCGCTGGAGGTGGCCGATCATGTGCCAGCGGATTTGCGGGATCATGTCGGCTTTGTTTCTGGCTTTAAGAGATTCGAAAACCTGATCGGCGATCTGCTTGAGATGCTGAATGCGATTTTCGCCTAATTCTGTACACCCGGCTTCCACGACCTCGGCAATTTGTTCCGGGGACGCGGTCTTGGTTACCACAATCAGACGCACACTGTCGGTATTTCGTCTGGCTCTGGCACACGCCGCGACGATGCTGTCTTGTATCTGTTTCAGTTTCTCCGCTATCGGAATCATTGCCGGATTGCCCGCTGCAGGTTATGGAAGAAATTTGGATGGATTCTTCAATTTACTCGGAAGATATTCGGTAACAACAAATTCAAGGCCGTGTTTGGCAAATGCCTGCTGTTCGACACGGACACCCATGCTGAGCATCTGATTGATGGCTGCCTGCCAGGGTTTGTAATGTTTGACAAATGGGTCGTTTTTCAGGGCGTCTTTGGCGCGTTTGATGTCCACATCTTTGAGCGGGTGCGTCGGAAGCTGGAAATCAATCACATCCTGCGGGGTTACACCCAGAAAAGACGCCTGCGGGACACAGAAGTATTCGTTCAGATGCGCTGCGTTGCCGGAGCCGACTTTGAGTGTTCGGTAGATATTAAAGTAGCCGTAGGGGTCGCCATCGACAAAGGCATAGACAGGGATTTTCAGTTTGTCGGCCAGCCGCCGGATAAATCTGCGGCAGGCGCGTGTCGGTACGCCTCCCATACTGATTAAGATGCAATTGTTCTTATTCCAGTAGTCGTATTTGACAAGCCGCTGAAAGGCGCCCGCGGTTTCTATCGCAAGGATAAATTTGGCGTCGGAGATAAAATCCAGCCCCTCCACATCGGTCGGGATGGAGTACGCGCCGGAGCCGAATTTGGTGCAGTCAATCTTGAGTTTTTTGCCGGAAGCATCTTTGTCGATAACGACCAGATTGCCGGCGATGTCGCCGCCTTTTTCTTCGGGGACGAATTTGAGCTGCTCCCGGTTGACGCCGAACATGGCCTCGATATCGTCCATGATGGTATCCGATTCGGGCTGTTCGGCAAAGGCCGCTTTGCCCCAGTTTTTGGAGATGTAGTAGGCCTCTCTTTTGGTCGCCATATCATCCTTTTCGACCAGCTCTTTGCTTAGCGCCATCATCTTCAGGGTTTGGGCGAATGTCTTAACCGTGCTGACGGTTAAGGTGCGATTCTTGGTTTTATCCTGAATCTCGAAATGCCCTTTTTTTTCAAGGTATTTGACGTTGGCAAGCGACCGGACGGGTGTACTCATCGTCGGCTTCTGGCTTGCCATAATTTTGTCATAGACGCCTTTGGCATTGCCTTTGATTTGATCGACTACGGTTATTTTTTTGGACATATATATAAAATCCTAAGCACGAAACTCTAAATTCTAAACAGCTGGATTCCCGCTTTCGCGAGAACGACAATGACTACGTGAATTACAGCGACTCAGTATAAGTTAAATCCGCTGTCGATGCAAGAGGTTTTGAGTTAAGCTCAAAAGGTTACTTCAAACGATTTTAAGTCAGGATTAACTACCATCGGCGAAGCATTGATGTCGCGGATATAGCTGCGAAAATACTGCTGGATTTCCGCCAGACAGGCCAGAATATCCGCTTCGGCCCCTTGCATTATGGCCTCAACGGAACCGTCCGGCAGGTTGCGGACTGTCCCGGTAATCGGATACTGCAAAGCAATCCTGCAGGTGGTGTAGCGGAGCCCAACGCCCTGCACATGGCCTCTAAAAATCAATCGTTTGGCGATATCAGACATGATCTTTAGTATAAATCAAAAACAGAAATTTGAAAATGGAAATTTCTCCCTATTTCTGCTATAATTCGGCGATGAAGCTGAAATTTATTATCTGTAAAGCGGTTCAAAAAGAGGCCTATTGGGTGGCCGCCCGCAGTGCCAATAGCGTTGATATTGTGCTGATCCCACAGGGATTGCACAATACGCCTCAGTTGCTTCGTGCCGAAGTCCAGAAAGAACTGGATAAAGCCTGTGATAATCAAGGGAATCCGTATGATGCCATTCTGCTCGGATATGGGCTTTGCGGCAATGGCTGTGTGGGGCTCAAGGCGGCAATCACAACCATCATCCCCCGCGCCCACGACTGTATTACACTGCTGCTCGGCTCAAAGGAAGCCTATCAGCAATATCTGGATAGTCATCGTGGAGTCTATTGGTATAGCGACGGCTGGATTGCGACCGATACCATGCCCGGCAAGGAACGCGTCGAACGGCTGATTGCCGAGTACAGCGAAAAATATGGCGCGGACAATGCACAGTATCTGATGGAAATGGAACAGATGTGGATGAAGGAGTATAACTGGGCGACATATATCGATTGGAATTTAGCGGAATCCCAACGGCAGCAGCAGTACACCCGCGACTGTGCGGCGTATCTCAACTGGCAATACGACTACGTCGCAGGCAGTCCATCGCTGATGCAGAATCTGGTTGATGGGAAATGGGATGATAACGATTTTCTGGTTGTCCCAGCCGGCAAGGTCATCGCCGAAGACTTGACCAATCCGGGAATGATCAAAGCAATATGAAGACCGACAACCTCCTTATTTTTTGGGATGTTCTGCTGCCCGTGCTAGTGTTTGCGTTGATTGTGGGATTGATTTATTACATTGAAGCCCGCCATATTATTCGGTACGTCTATCGCCGCTGGACGAACAAACCCGCCGCCGGATTGCTCGGTTCGCCGGGGATGATTATCAATCATGGCCTTGCCTTGATTGGCATCGCTTGTATGCTGTATGGTTTCTTTATTGAACCGTATTGCCTTGAAATGACTACCGTCCGGATTGAAACGGATAAGCTCAGCGTTCCGTTGCGAATAGTCCAGATTTCCGACATGCATTGTGACCGCACCGAGCGGCTGGAATCGCGGCTGGTTGAAAGTATCAACCCCCTCAATCCCGATATCATCGTCTTCACCGGCGACGCCGTCAATGAGCCGCAAGGTCTGGAACTTTTTCGTAAAACACTGGCACATCTGAACGCTTCGATTGGCAAATTCGCCGTAACCGGCAATTGGGACGATATGCGAATGACGCATCTTGACCGCTTTGAAGGGACAGGGTTTGACGTTCTCGATCAAGGTGTCCAGTTTCTTGAAAAAAAGGGTCAGACCTTTTGTGTTGCCGGCTTAGGTTACCTAAAAGGCCCCGATAGCTGGCCGGTTACTGGAAAACTTAAACCGGATGTTTTTACGGTGTTTTTATTCCATACACCGGATTTTGTCGTCTGGCTGAAGGATTTGCCGGTGGATTTATATCTGTGCGGCCATACGCATGGCGGGCAGGTTGCCTTGCCGTGGCTTGGTCCGGTGATTACGCTGTCGTCGATGGGCAGGTCTTATGGGCGAGGG
>CAZVXR010000143.1:0-24474 GCA_964630865.1 uncultured Pirellulales bacterium
TTTCCGCCAAAACTGGCTCGGTCGCAGCGATGGTTGCGCGAATCTGACGCGCGATGGGGTCCTGCTCAACCTGTTCCTGCACAACATCGTCAAAGTTTTCGCTCTTGGCTCTTCGTTCCAATGCCGCAAGATTTGTCTCCAGATTGGATATCGCACTTTGCAGATTACTCAGCGTCCTCTGAGTATCAGAAATATGGTCATCCATACAGTCGCGAAACTGAGTATTATCGGATAAATTTAATCTCGCAAAAGGCGACCCCTTGCGAATCGCATCCAATTGATTTTCAGCGTCTCTCAAATAGCTATCAATACCCTCTTTCTGTTTATTACGTTCGGCCAGCTCATTACTAATTGACGAAGTTGCAAGATCTTTTTGGTTTTGGAGGAAGATTTTAACTACCTTATTGGTAATACTTGCCGATTCTTCCGCGCTGCCGCAGGTCATCCCGACTTCAATAAAGATAAAATCTCTCGGTGCATTGGATGCCAAATTTTTATTGAGGTCTTTAATCGCCTCACGAGTGGCTTTTTCAATATCGCCAACTACATTGCCCTGCTCATCCACCAACGCAAACTGTTTGAACCAATTCGTTTGGCGGATTTCAGTGTCGCGAATCAATTCCTGCAGTAGCGACTGCTGTTTGAGCAGAGCGGATTTCGTGAAACGATACTGGTAGAATGTATCTTTCTGCGGCTGCCCGGCATTAAACATCATCGGGTCGCCTTCGACCGGAGGCAGTACTTCAATCTGTGCGCGAGTGGTGTAACGCGGCGCCAGCCGTTGCAGCAGAAAATGGGCCGCAACCCCAAAAATCGTCCCGGCAACCGTAAACAGGATGATCATCCAAAGATGCCGACGTAGAATGCCCACAATCTCCCTCGGCGTCATTGTTTCCGATCCCGCCGCCACTGCAACAGCTATAGGTCTTGGTGAAGGAGGTGTAGCCAAATTACTTACCGCACGTTGTATATTCTGGTTCATTTTTATTTGCTCCTCGACAGGGGCTTTTGTCTATTTCAGGCTATCAATTGTCTTTTTGAGAAATTGGCTTTCTTTCTCGGAAATATCTTTACCCAATTCCAGCGCCTTTTCAAAGGCTGATAAGGCCTCTTTCTTTTTCTTGAGTCCCTGGAACACCATACCCTGATGCTTATACACATCCCAGGGAGGTGTTGTACCGGAACGCTGGCAAGATAACAGGACCTGAGTCATATATTTTTCCGCCTTAGCAAATTCACCCGTTACGCACAAGGTAAATGCATAAGTATCCAAAAGAACGACATTGCCAGGAGCGAGCAGATAGGCCCGACGGGCATAATCCACCGCTTTTTCCGGTTCCATGTTATTATCGGCCAACAGGTAAGCCAAATTGTTCATTATCGTTGGGTCATTCGGATTGAGCTTTAAACTGGCTTCCAATTGACTTACTGCCTGTTTGAGATAGTCGGCATCAGCAGTCTTGGCATACGCTTGGATCAGAATATTGGCTTTACGAACGGAAAGATCCTGCCACTGAGGGCTGTTCTGAGGCGACTTTTCGATACACACATTAATATGCTTCAAAGCCTTGCTGTAAGCCCCTGTCTTTTCGGCCATACTGGCCAGAATCAAATGAGCCGGGACAAACGATGGGTCAACAATCAATTTATCCATACACCACTTTTCCACCGAAGCATCGCCGAGAGTCCGCCCCATTACCGACAGAACCTGCATCAGCATGCCGGGTTCATTCGCCGTTTTTTCTATCGCCTTAGAAAATGATTCGATTGCTTTTTGCGTTTGATTCTGTTTGACCTGGACCGCGGCAACAGTCCAATATGCTACCGGCGCCAGCGGCCCATCAACATACTTCAATGCAGTAACCATCACCGCATCAAGCTTGTTGGCAGCAATCATTGTCCCAAGATAATTATCCAGAGCCATCGGATCGCCATCGCTGTTTTTGCGAGTCAGTTCCCACGCTTTTTCAAGCAAAGGAATCGCGTTGTTGTAATCTTTTTGTTCCGAATAAAACAAGCCAAATTGGGTCATCCAGAAAGGACTTGTCGGGTATTTTTCAATTGTTTGCTTGTAAAACTGAATCAGTTCTGACCATCGCTCGTTTTCCTTATACACTGACTCCAGCATACGCAGAATCTGCGGCGAGGCCTGTGGATTCTGCAGCGCCGTGGTCAATTCGCCCACCGCCGCCTCAATCTGTTTTGTCTGGTTATAAAGCATCGCCAGCTCCATCCCGACGGCCGAATCAGGAGTGATACTTTTGCTTCGCAATAAAGCGTCGATGGCCTGCTGGGGCTGATCCATCAACCGATAGAGCCGTCCCTTAAGACGCCACCCCGAAGCATTACTCGTCTCTTTCGAAAGAAACTGATCGGTCTTTTCCATCGCCAATTCTAAATTGCCGCGCGTCATCTCCAGCCAGGCGAGAAGCAGTTGATCGCGATTGTCCGAAGGATACTTGCTTTGAAAATCAACCATTCTTTTTTCGGCAAGCTCGTTAAATCCGGCATCAAGCGACTTTTGAATCAGCCAGAGGTCTTGTTCGGCCGTCAGCTCTTGTTGAGCCATCGCATTCAGATAATTTTCTAATTTTTCGAACTGATTCAACCCCGCACTGACATCAATCAATCCCTGGATAACATCCACTTTGTCAGGATTTTCTTTGTATAGTTTTTCAAGAACAACCCCGGCCTGTTCGTACAACCCATCGGCTAAATAAAATCGCCAGAGTATTGAGGGAGTACCGGCAAAAAGTTCAGCCGCCTTTTGCCGCTGACCCGTAAGCCGAAAAAATTCAGCACAGGATGACTGCATAAGCGGATCGTTGGGGTTTATCTGCCATCCTCGCTGGTAGGCGTCTCCGGCTATCTGAACAAGAGCGTCTCTTTTTTTCGCATCGGGTTCTATTTTTGCCATGCGAATTGCCATATTACCCAGCATCGCAGCATTGGGAACATTGGGAACAGATTTCAACAGAGACTGGCGCATCGCCAACGCCTTCTGCGGGTCGTGTTCGCTAACCGTCTCGGCATAAACACTTTGCAACTGCCAGTCCGTCGGATTCAAGACCATCGCAAGGCCAACAGCTTGTTCAGCCTCGGCAGCCTGTTCTGTGGTTACCTGGCTGCCCAATTCCCGATTGCGGTCAAACAAAACCGAAGCAAATTGACGCACGGCCTGCGGACTAAGCGGATCCATCTGGCAGGCAGACTTGGCGGCCTTCACGGCATCGTCGATTTTTTGTTGTCGCTGATAAACTTGGCTTTTGAGCACTGTTGCAATTGACAACATCGGACGCTGCGCCAGACATTCGTCAACCCGCTGCATAGCTATGGCATAATTTTCCTTGCTTATTTCCAGTTGAGCGGCAAAAAGACGTCCATCGCAGCCGTCGGGATTTTTATTGCGTATTTTCCCAAAAACATCCTCAGCCGTCTTAATATCTTTCTGCTCCAGAAGGAAGCTGAAATAGTCGCTGGAGGTTTCAATGTTATCGGGGGATATCGCCAGAATATTCTGATACAGCTCTTTGGCTTTTTCGCTCTTTCCCATCGAACGATAATAACGAGCCTGCTCCTGCATCTTCCGAACAGGGTCTTTAATCTGCGATAAGACCTCTTCATACAACTCCAGCCGACGGGCGGAGGTAATCTGCGAGGGGTCAGGTTCCTCTAATTCTCGTTTTTTCTGCAAAATGACAAGATTGTCTGGGATTTTATTCAGAAACTTTTCAACCCAGTCCTGAGCCTGTTTCAAATCGCCCCGCAATACCGCATCCTGACACATTGATGACAAAATACCCACATCCACTTTTTCAGGAGTAAGATCAAGCATTTGATTCAGCAAAAGAGCTTGTTTATCGCGAATCAATTTAAGTTTTGCCTGATCATCGCCGCTGGATGAACCACCATCTTTTTTTTGCGGTGCCGTCAGTTGATCCGCTTGAGCAGACGCCACTTTCAGACGACTCACTAAAACATCCGAGTCGGACAAATCCAGTTTATCAAGTTGCTTATTCGCTGCATCATAGTTGCTCATCTGCACATAAGCCTTCGCCAGCAAAAGCCCCGCCGTCTTATCCATGCCATACAGCTCAACATAAGAATTAACAACATCAACCATCCGCTGTGACGCCTGAAGGGTCAACAGAATTCCGGCGTATTCCAGAATCGCTCTTGGCTTTTCCCGGGCGATACCATTCCGGTTGAACAGAGCTTTTTCAAGAAATTCACGCTGCATACCAATCGATTTCTGCTGGGCGGCAAGACGCGACAAGATGTAAGATAAATAGGAATCCACACCTGACGGCTCTTCGGGCTTATCCTGAGTAACCATATCCTGATAAACTTTGTATAAAACGAAATAAGCCTGATCCGATTTGCCTTCAGCCAGAATTTGCATCCCACGCCATAACCTGGACAAATCATTTTTTTCGCCGACAATTTGAACGATGTCATCAACCGCTTTGTTAAACTTTTCGGCATAGGCTTTCATTGTTTCGTCATTTCCGTCTTGCCGAGCCTGAAGTATCAGATCCAAATAACTTCGCGCCTCAAAAAGACGAATAACCAGCCGGTTTTGTCGGGCCTGGCCTTCTTTTGGGCCAGGAAGAACAATTGCATCCGGATAGGTAAACGCTTTCTCAAAGATATCCAAAGCCTGCTGTATCCGATTTTTATCCTGATAGAAATCGCCGGTTCGATACAGCAAAGACGCAAGGCTAAGCGCCTTCGAAACGTCCTGACCGTCGGGCAGCAAAAGAGCCTTTTCCAGATATTGAATCGCCAAATCCATCTCTTGTTTGCGGTCCATCTTGCCATGAAGTTCATAACAAAACGACATAAGAGCCAGTAAACGGGGATTATCCGGATAGGTTTCGATTAGCCGCTGACCCTCTTTGCGAATCGCCTGCAGTGAATTGGGGTCGCTCTGCGCCTCGCGTATTTTCATTTCAAACAAGTTTGCAGATGCCAACCCCTTATCGGATGCAACAGAAACGGCCTGAGCAAGAATTTGTCGAGCGCCCTCTTTTGCGGCGTCACGGGAGCCCTGAAGCCCTGCGGCTTCATCCAGTTCTCCTTTAAGTATGGACGCTTCGGCCAGATACGCATATACTTTCGCATCCTCTGGGGTAACTTTCTTTAGTTGTTCAAGATTTTTAACCGCCCTTTCCAGCATTCCGGGGCGATCAGCAACACTGCCTAATCGGGCAATGGAAAGTGAGGCCCTTGCCTCAAGAAGCAATACATACGGTTCAGGAGCCTTCGCTGTTTTTTCATATACCTCGCGAAGCTTGGATGCATTCTCGGCGACCATTTTCCACACACCGTCACTTCCGCTGTCGGCAGCCTGATAAAAATAGTCCAGCAGCTTGCGTCGTGCTTCGATGTGCTGAGGATCGATATTGACCACAGTATTCCAGCATTGCAGCGCCTTGGGCCAATCCGGCTCGTGTTTATCGCCGACGGTTAAATGGAATTCCGCCATTTCAAACAAAATATCAATCTTTTTCTGGTCCTGCCTGCTGCGCCCGTATGCCTTTCCAAACAAGTTGCTGGCCTCTTTAAAATCACCGGCCTTAAACGCCTCACGCGCCTTATTCAGACAGTATTCCGGATTGCGCTCGCGCATATACTTAAACCCAACTACTGCAACGATAAGCACAACTAAAATGCCGATTACCGATAATGTATAAACCACTTTTTTATTCAGTTTTTTTGCCATCTGTATCTACCAATCCTTATCCAAGTAATTCTATTGCTTAAAATTGGGAACTTCGCCTCGCTTGGCTTTTTCCCAGTCGGGCCAATGATCCGCTTCAAGAACAGGAACCAGAATCGAGAGCAACTTCCGGCTGGCCTTGACTGTCTGTTCTTTGTCGGGATTTACAACTCCGCTATAATCCATCCCATAAAACTTCCATTCAATTTTTGCAAAGTAAGAGTATTTGCAGAAAAAGTTTTTCCCCAAAACAGTCCGTGTTTGCGTTCGACTGCCGCAAAATTCGCCGTTAGCCTTAAACATATACTGCACCGAAAAACGCGTTTCCGGCGTCAAGCTGTTCTTTTCCTGACGACTGAATACCACATATTGCATTGGTATTGATTTCGGTAAAGACGATGCATTGTCGGTTTGCTTCGGATACGAAAACGAGTCAACAATAATTTCATCGGCACTTGACCGCTGATTTCCGCCGCCGACATAACATTCATCCGGCACATGCGGCACCATATCCGGATTGCCGGTATAATAGGTAATAAATAAGGAACAGAATCGTGTCGGACTGTCGGCAGGAGCATTGGAATCCTCCAGCGACCATTGCAGATATTCTTCCGTCCCCAAGCTTTCCAGCACATCCCGATTGGTAATTTTCTGTTTATTGCGAACCAGATACGGTTCCAGTTTCTTTTCATCCATCTTGTCAAATGGAACTTTTAGCGGAATCGGCAGTTTTGTAAGCTGCACGCCGAGCGTGCGGATAACCACCTCTTTGGAGGCTGCGGAAACAGCAAGTATCACCACGCAAGCAATAAATGCCGGCTGAAACAAATTCTTGGTCTTGATCATTGCTGTCCGCCCTCCTTTGGTGCTGATGGGGAAGTCGAACGGCGAATAATCAACTCCGGCTGCGCCTGATCCGGAACATCCTCATACAAGCTGCTCATCAGCCACGCAATCAGGCCGTACAGCCCAAATGCCAGCGGAAGCATCAGCATTCCAAGCATATCGTGGTAAATGCCCTGGGCGTATTTAGGATCCCAGAGGATATAAATTAAGCCGGTAATCGTCACGCGAACAACATTGCATAACAAGGCGATTGGAATCGTACTGGCCAGCAAAACAAGCCGCTGCCACACAGGACGATCATGCAAATACGCCATCGCGACGCCTAAGGCGACAAATGCCATCAAAAGACGCATTCCGCTGCATGCCTCAGCCACGTCCAGCGCTGGCTCTAAAACCTTGCCCTTATAAAGCACATCGATTACAACTCCGCTGGCAGTCGCCTGCAAATCGGGAATAAGATTCAATACAACCACTGAGGCTTCTGCAGCCATTTTTCGCAGAGGAATGGTTATCTGTGCATAGAGTCGTTCCGGCAGAGGAACCGCAAAAAAAAGATACGCCACAGGCAGCCAGGTGTATTTTATCAGCTTGAGGCCGCCTAAGAAAAATACCATCGAAGCCAGCGTCATGACCATCAAGACCGCCCGGCCATAAGCAAACTTAAACTGTACAACATTGATTGGGTAAGCCGCAAGACATAAGACAAACAGAATCAGCCCTGCCGCCCAATTGGGACTAAATGATTGGGACAATATGTCGTCCTTTTTACGATGCAAAAAATAGAGACTAAATGCGGGAATCAGAAATCCATGCGACCAAGTGGAATCAGAAAGCCAGCGGTGGACAATACCCCACAAATCATCAGCAAAAAACAAGACAAACAGCCCCGCCAATACGGTCATCCGTATCCAGGCTTCCGGCGAAACTTCCGCCCAGCGATATTCCCGTTCCGGCGTCTTTAACGATGCCTGAACCGGGGCTGAAACCATTTGAGTCATATTCACCATGCAAAAAATTAAAAAATGCTGTCAAATGAAGCATGCCCCGGAAAAGGATTCCCGCCGGCATCCAAGTCGGCAAAATTGCGGTCGTAAGTAAAACTAAATCCGTAATTTGGACGAAACGCATTGCGTAACTGGAACATCCATCGAGCCGTTCCCGAAGTCCCTACGTTAATCAAATCATAAGGTTTGATGAAAAAATCCGGCTGTTCGCCTTTTGCGATCTTGGCCAAATCCACCAACACAGTCTGTTCCTGCATCATTCCAGCCTTATTCTTTCCAATACGGCGTATAACTTCTACTTTCTGAGGAACAGCCAGGTCGCTTAACCCGCCGGCTGAGGCAACTGCCATTTTAAGTGTGATAGGACGTCCCGTAATGGGTATAGCCCCCTGCGACCGAAGATTGCCCATGACCCAGAACTCACCAATCAAATCGACCGGCACAGTAATCCGATCGCTCGGACGAATGATAATATTGTAACGAGGATCGCCGGCAAGCAAACGGTCCACTGGAATACGCAAAACACGAGTGATTTTGCCTTGTGTTCCCAACGCATCAAGGTCAGATTCGCGCCTATTTTCCGGGGCTGGTTGCTGCGTCGGCTTGTCAAGCTGCTGCTGAGACACCGGAAGCGTCGGCGACGGAGTTTCCTGCACCTGTCCTCCGGCACGCGTTGGCTTCCATTTCCCATCTTCAAATATCCACTCCACCTGCTCTGACTGCGGCTGAGTAACAGGCATCACCTCCCGCGTTGACACCGGCTCTGTTGCCGGAACACCCTCCACCAAATCAATTCCTTCTGGGGCAGCCAGCGATTCCAATTCACTGCGGCTTGCCATCTCAGCGGTAGTAAACAACAAGCCCCCCTGCTTTTTGGCAACACTGGGGGCAATGATGTTTAACATTTCATCTTCAGGACTAACTTTCGGCTCGACCGGGGTCATCTTAATTTCGGCATCGGGCATGACTTGAGCATTATTCGGCTCAGCAGAATAGGAGGAGGCCTGGGTATCGGGAACATCACGTGAAACATAAATATAGGTAACATTGAACTCCGCAACACCCCCGGCAAGAGAAATTGCATCCGTCAGCTTAAACGGATAACGCGGCACCTGAAACCGCGCTGATTGTCCGACACCCTGACCAACAATCGAGAAATACTGTGACTGCGAAGATAGTAAAACCACGGTTACGGAAGGATTTTTCAAAATAGATGGCGACAAAATATCTCGGATTTCCTGCTCTAACTGCGCTTCGGTCAGCGCCGCCGCCTGGACTTGACCAACATCCGGAATTGACACCCGGCCGGTTTCTGTAACCACATAATCATTCACATACGTCTGTCCCTGCTGGTACAGCTCAAAAATGCTGATACGGACGACATCGCCGGAACCGAACACATAGTCCGTTTCCGTATCGATGAGGTCTTCGGGCTTCGGATCTTCAGCCCCTTCGTATGTCGGGGTCGGTTCATCAGCTACACCCAGAGAGTCAAGAATAACATTGACTGAAGGCGTCGGCTCAAATCGACCTATCTGCGTCGGATCGAGAATGTCGTTATTGCATCCGTTCAAGACAACACAAACGACGACGAGTGTAAAAAAGGCTTTCATTCTACCCATCGTTTTTACAACCCTTATATTAAAACCGTTATTATTCCCAATTTTATGGCTTATCCACCGTTTCATAAGTTGTTTTCAATAATCGTCTTATCCACCAAGCTTCATATAGCAATTATACATCGGCTTTCTATGCAGATTCCTTAATCCCAAAAACATCTTCAAGGCAAAAAAAACGGCCTTTTTTTGAGAGCACTTCACCTATTTTACTCCCATTCCTGAAAAGAAAAACCCAGAGGGACGACCAATTTATTAAGTCAAATTGGGTCGCACGAAAAGTTTTTAAAAAGAAAAAGCAATAATTTACCCATTATCAATACTAAAAAACGACGCCGATACTCGACTATCACCTACCCATATCGGCTACCAACAAAAGGTAGTTAACTTGTTTCACCAGGGTTTTTGATGCTATCCCTCTACTAATGTCAAAAATGTCAATTGTTCGTGGAATTTGCTTTTTTATATTTTTTTCATACCAATAATCGTAACTATGAACCAAAAGACAAGTGTCGTTTTCCTTTATTAAAACTAATTCATATCTTTTATTGAACTTATTTTGAAGCAACTGTATCTGTGCGTTTTTATTGGAAATTTGGTAGGGAATATACCATTGTCCCTCGACTTTAATAGGTTCGCCCGAAGTCTTATTCATATCGGGCAGCAATTCAACTGAAGAAGCCATCCCAAATAGGATGGCTTCCATTATATTTTTAGTATAAAGATGTGTTTTATCCAATTGTGTTCCACTGCCGGAAACATGGAAATCGCTTTTATTCAGACTCCACACTCTTTTGCCCTGCGGCTCATTTGAGATTATTTTCAACCCCAACGATGTCGGACAAAAGAAATGTTGCTGCTGGGTAACATAGACTGCTGCACTGTCCTTATATGAACGCACCAGACATGTTCCTGTAACCTGTGTTTCAGAACAGAACACCGCCTGAGCATTGTTTTTCGACATGCTGCATCCGTTTATCACCATAACAAACGTGGCAAAAGCAATCCAGATAGAAACGCGAATCATACTCTTTCCTCTTTGATGACAGTTACGCCAGACTCATGGTTTTCTCTACCCTCTTACATCATAAAAAACAACCAGCCCTGCAGAATAATCACAAGGCTGGTTGTTTGCAAATTCCCTTTTACAGCCTTGACATTTTTTCGAGTGTCTCGTATCTGCGCTGAACGTCTTGTTTGGCAAGTACCATCAGCGCCGCCGCAACTTCCGGCTTGGACTGCTTAAGCGTCCGATACCGATTTTCACCATACGCATACTCGGCAAAGTCCATCGTCGGAGCCTTGGAATCCAATTGCAGCGGATTCTTATTCTCGGCAGTCAGGCGGGGGTCAAAGCGATACAGCGGCCAGTGTCCGCAGGCAACGGCCTTTTTCTGTTCGTTATAACCTGTGGACATATCAATGCCGTGTGCGATACAGTGGCTGTAGGCCAGAATCAACGACGGACCGTCGTAGCTTTCCGCTTCGACAAAGGCCTTGACTGCCTGGTTCGGATCGGAACCAATCGCGATAGACGCTACATAGATTCCACCATAACTCATCGCAATCATTCCCAGGTCTTTCTTAGACATTCGCTTTCCGCCAGCAGCAAACTGAGCTACGGCGCCGCGCGGGGTTGATTTGGACATCTGGCCTCCGGTATTGGAATAGACTTCGGTATCCAAAACCAGTACGTTGACTCTTTCACCGCTGGCTAAAACATGATCCAGACCGCCGTAACCAATGTCATAAGCCCATCCATCGCCACCAACAATCCAGACACTCTTTTCGACCAGATAATCCGCAACCGTCAGAAGCTGTTTGCATTCGGGACAATCACTCTTTTGGCAGGCCGCTTTGAGTTTGTCTATTCTGGCACGCTGGGCTTCAATGCCGGCTTGTTCTTTCTGAGTATTCATTCCTGTTTTGATATCTTCGGTAAGCTGCTTATCGACGCAGCCTTTGGCGGCTACTTTATCAACCAGTTCCGCAGCATACCCTTTGAACTTATTGACGGCCAGCCGCATACCCATACCATACTCGGCATTATCCTCGAACAAACTGTTGGACCAGGCCGGACCGCGTCCATCAAAACGCTTGGCATAAGGCGTTGTCGGCAGGTTGCCGCCATAGATTGACGAGCAGCCGGTGGCATTGGCAATCATCGCACGGTCGCCGAATAGCTGTGTCATCAGTTTAACATAAGCGGTTTCACCGCAGCCTGCACAAGCGCCGGAGAATTCAAACAATGCTGGAACAAGCTGGCTGCCCTTGACACTGTTGGCCTTGAATTTATTCGGATCGGTATCCGGTATCGACAGGAAGTAGTTGAAATTGTCGCGTTCCTGAAAACGCAAATGTTCCTGCAATTCCATATTGATCGCCTTCTTGCCGGTGGGCTTCTTTTCCGCATCTTTCTCTTCAACCGGACAATTCAGCACACACGCCTCGCAGCCGGTACAGTCTTCGGGAGCAACCTGTACGGTAAACTTCATCCCGGCAAATTCCTTGCCTTTCGCTTCGGCGCATTTAAACGCCTTGGGGGCTTTGTCCGCATACGCCGCATCGTACGCCTTGATGCGAATCGCCGCGTGCGGGCACACCAGCGAGCAGCGTCCGCACTGAATACACAGATGCGGTTCCCAGACCGGAATATGCACGGCGATATTGCGTTTTTCAAATTTCGTTGTCGCAGTCGGGAACTTGCCGTCCACGGGCATCTTGCTGACCGGAATCAAATCGCCGCGGCCGGCCAGAATCTCGCCGGTTACGTCTTTAATAAATTGCGGCGCGTCCGCAGGAACCGTCGGCGGGATATGCATCTTGCTGGTCGCCTGAGCGGGCACTTTGACTTCATACACCTTGTCCAGCGCCGCATCCACCGCGGCATTGTTCATGGCCACAACTTTCTCACCCTTGCTGCCGTACGACTTCTTGATAGCATTCTTAATCGAATTGATGGCTATGTCCGGCTCGATGACATGGCTTATCTTAAAGAACGCTGTCTGCATAATTACATTGATGCGAGCGCCGAGGCCGAGTTCTTCGGCGATACGAATCGCATCAATGACATAGAATTTCAATTTCTTGTTGATAATATGCTTCTGTACTTCAATCGGCAGGGTATCCCAGACTTTGTCTGCCGGTTCAAGACTGGTCAACAAGAATGTGCCGCCGACTTTGGCCGAGGCCAGCATATCATACTTTTCAAGAAAGCTTGGATTATGGCAGGCCACAAAATCAGCCTTGCTGACCAGATATGGGCTGCGAATTGGGTCTTTACCAAACCGCAGATGAGAGACTGTCATCGTCCCGGCTTTTTTGGAGTCATAGACAAAATAGCCCTGACTAAAATTCTCGGTTTCTTCACCGATGATTTTGATTGTATTCTTGTTGGCGCCGACGGTACCATCCGAACCGAGACCGAAGAACATCGCCGAATAGACTTTTTGGCCCGTATCGAAATGTTCATCATACGCAAGGCTGGTGTGGCATACATCATCATTGATGCCAACCGTAAAGTGATTTTTCGGTTTGGCCTGATCGAGATTATCAAAGACAGCCTTGACCATGCCCGGAGTAAATTCTTTGCTGCCGAGGCCATACCGTCCGCCAACGACCACGGGATACCGATCCAGCTTAATTTTGCCTTCACTCATCAGCTCACCAAAGGCTGTGCGGATATCAACATACAAAGGCTCGCCGATAGAACCGGGTTCTTTGGTGCGATCCAGCACCGCAAGCTTATGACACGTTTTGGGCAGAGCCATCGCAAAATGTTCATTACTGAATGGCCGATACAGCCGAACAATAATAACGCCAACCTTTTCGCCTTTACCAACCAGATAATCGACCGTTTCCCGGACGGTGTCGGAGCCGGAACACATAATAACGATTACTTTTTCGGCATCCGGGGCGCCGTAATATTCATACAGTTTGTATTGACGTCCGGCAACCTTGGCGAATTGATTCATGGATTCTTCGACAAGCCCAGGCACCGCGGCATAGAACGTGTTGACCGTCTCGCGACCCTGGAAATAAACATCCGGGTTTTGAGCCGTGCCGCTCATCATCGGATGATCCGGCGATAACGCACGGGCTTTGTGAGCCGCAACCAGCTTATCGTCAATCATCGCACGCATATCGTCATACGTCAGTTCTTCGACTTTCTGAACTTCGTGACTGGTACGAAAACCGTCAAAGAAATGGAGAAATGGAATGCGGGTCGCCAGCGTCGCCCGCTGGGCAATCAGGGCCATATCCATCGCTTCCTGGACATTGTTCGAAGCCAGCATCGCAAAACCCGTCTGACGGCAGGCCATCACATCCGAGTGATCGCCAAAAATGCTCAAGGCCTGACAAGCCAGTGAGCGGGCTGTAACGTGAAACACCGTCGGCAGCAGTTCGCCGGCGATTTTATACATATTGGGAATCATCAGTAGTAGTCCCTGCGACGCGGTAAATGTCGTCGTCAGGGCGCCGCTGGCCAACGCACCGTGAACCGCTCCGGCGGCGCCGCCCTCGGATTGCATTTCCGTAACCGAAGGAATCGTTCCCCAAATATTAGGCTGATTAGCCGCCGTTTTGGCATCCGAAATTTCGCCCATCGGAGAACTGGGCGTTATCGGATAAATCGCAATCACTTCATTCGTGGCGTGTGCTACATGCGCCGCCGCCTGATTACCATCAATTGTTACCATTTTTCGCTTCATACAATACTCCATTGAAATTTAATATCGTCCAAAAAATATAGTCAAAAAAACATAAGTAAATACAGCAACGCCAGTTAGAACACAAAACAGATATTCTGGAATAACCAGCATCATGGATGTTGATCCTTTCACGCCCGACTGTTTTGGCGTGCACGGGATGCAAAAAAGATGCGGCATTGTATCATATCTTTTAATCACAGGCAACTAAGTTTTTTGAGGTTATTTTTCCACAAAAGACATTTTTAAAATTTCGACGACAACCCTCAAAATTTCTATAAAAACCGTATAAACAGATAAGATTTATGTTGTATTCATAAGAAATTGCTTAAAAAACCTGTTATATTTGATTTTTGCTTGCAAAAATATATTCGAAATGCTATAGAATGGGTCTCACATGGCGACGTACCCAAGCGGCCTAAGGGGACGGTTTGCAAAACCGTTAGTCGTCGGTTCGAATCCGACCGTCGCCTGTCATTTTCCGAACAGTGTTGATTTCTGCCCAAAACGAGGGTGTCTACTCTATATAGTTTCAATCACAACACATTTCCCTTGCTGCCGGAGCTTCTGGGCGATTAAGGGAATAATCTTTTCCCGCGACAATACGCCCCGCTGGACAAAACAGGCATCATTGTTGGCTGGATTTTTGCCCGTGCCAAGCAAAATGTGGATTCGGTCCGCTGCCGTCACTAAGTCGTATAGCTCGGTAACCGCGCTAATCTCGTGAAAATCATCCGGCTGCAACTCCAACACATTATTGAGTTGATTGAGCGTAACGGCGCCCTCGGTAACCAAATCAACCCCCTCAATAAAATACTTGGGCGGAGCAATCAGACTGGTTGGTTCCGGCTCAATCTGCACCTGGCGTCCCAGCGTACGCGCGGCAATTGCCGCCGTCGTCGCTCCGCAGATGACTTTCGTGCCGGGCATTGCCATAAATTGTTCGACCATCGCCATATCCATCAGCTTTTCTGCCGGCGGTCCTGTCCACAAACTCAACGCCCTCCCTGGACGACATTGCATCCACACCGCCGTCGCATCATCATAGTCAATGTCGCGGTTGATCGCCGCCGCTTTGGATTGTATCTGCTGTGCGGGATTGACCATTTGTTTTTTAGACAGCAAGCCGGTAAGATATTCGGCAACCCCCTTACTTTGCCAGCCGTCCGGCATCACTTCAAGCCCGGACTGCGTAATTCCATCCGTCATCAGCAGCAGGCTTTCGCCGGTACCCAGATAACACGTGGATTCATGGATACAAATTCCATTAACCTGAATAAGGCGCTGCGGCAAGACCATCGCCTGCTGACCGGTTATCCAGATTGCCTGCGGCGACTCGTAGCTGAGCACAGCAGCCGCCCCATCGCTGCGTATCTGCACAACGGTAAATGCCGCATAGGGCTTGCCCGGCTGTTTCCATTGCTCCATGGAAGCGGCAACACATAAAAACGTCTCGCGCGGCGAAAATCCCTCACTCAGCAACCGTTCCAGACGTGACTGGCACATCCGGGCGGCAACATGAGCGGGCACCCCGGAACCGACGCCGTCACAGACAACCACCATTGTTACCGTGTCACTGCGGGTTACAGAAACCACATCGCCGCAAACCTGCCCGAGTCGTTTGGGACGCTGATGGACGTTTACTTCGATGTGTAAATATCTTTTAGCCATCCCGCTGACTCCTGTGCGCTCTGTACCGGCTGGTCTTGTGCGATGTGCATCAGATTGACCAGAAGCTTCTCGTTTTCAGCAGTACTTTGTCCCATATACTCGGCAATCTTGCCTGCCATTTCTATTTGCCGCCGCAAGAGGTCCCGCGCCTGCTGAAGCGTCTGACTGCGAAACTGGTTGTACTTGTGTTTATCCTTAATCGCACGGGTTAAGTTTACAAATACGCCGACAACCTGACCTTCCGGACGCAACGCATAAATAATTTGGTGACAGAATAAGCTGTATTTTTCATGATGAACCGTCGCTTCAAATAATTCCTGCTCGGCGCAAGCTACTTTTTGGAAAGGCTCGGGGTCTACCAGATAAGAAATAGATTTGCCGCATACCGATTCGGTACACATAAACAGCCGCTTAAATGACGAATTCACATGCAAAATCGTCAACTGTTTGTCGAGTATGATAATTCCATTCGGACTGGTTTCGATAATCCGGTCGGTGCGCTGTTCGGCAATTCGGCGGACATACGAAACGCACATCTCCGGCTCGGCCATCTGCCGCAGCACCGCCATCGCCTGCCGACGACACGTCGGATATCCGCACGCGCCGCAGTTGAGCTGATCGTCCGGATTTTCTTTGCCTGTTTTTTCAAGAATATGACGAATCTGTTCTTCGGTAATAACCTTATCATCAAGATGCTCATTGGGAAAAGTCTGCCCCATTTCAGCCGGCGGCGCAAGCAAAATCCCCTCGTCGGAGCTCCGCTGATACCGAAGGATCGCTTGTTTTCGCTCAAACAGCGATTTCTCGCATCCGATGACCGGTCCGTTGATACAACCCTGTGTACAAAATAGCGGTTCAATGACACAGCCGCCTTGCAGCGTTGCCGCACCATCCAATACATCACAGATAGATTCAAAACCGCTGACAGTAACCGTTTGCGATTGGCAGTAATCCACCGGTAGCGATGCCGTTTTCAGGCTGCCGCCTTCCAGCGGAAAAACCCTTGCAATTTTCGCCGGATGTTCGTCAAAGTCGCTTTCTTCAAAATCCTGCAGATGGATTTTTGCCATTTCAAACCATTCGAACAATTCTGTGAACGTCAGCGCCACGTCAACGGAATGGTCGGCATCGGCTTGTGCCTCGGCTTTCTTGGCAACGCAGGGACCGACAAAGACCACCCTGGTTTCGCTGCCCAATTTGGCTTTCAGGGCGCGGGCATGCGCCAGCATCGGCGAAACTACCGGCACCAGATAGTCCAGAACCGCTGGACGATAGCGGATAATATATTGAACCACAGCTGGGCACGCCGTTACAATCGACGGCTGATTGGGATGCTGCCGTACATACTCGGCTGTTTTTTCCGCAGCCCACACCGCCCCCGATGCGGTCTCGGCAACATAGCTAAACCCCAGCTTACGCAGCGCTGAAGGCAGTCGGCGAATCTGCCACTCTTCAAACAGACACGCAAACGAGGGGGCGATGCTAACCGCGACGCGACCTTCGCGAACCAGTTCCATCGCCTCGACAAGGTCTTTGCGAAAACTTTTAGCCTGTTGCGGACATTCGCGAATACATGTCCCGCACGAGATACAGCGGCGTTCATCAACATAGGCCTGTCCGTCGCGAATGCCTATTGCCTCGACCGGGCAGACACGGACACACCGGCAGCAATCGCGACATCGTGCGCGATTGGTAAAAACAACTTGATTCTGGCTTTGCCCAAATTGCATACATTAATCCTTGGTTTACGCCTGCGTCTTGACCATCGCAGTCTGTTTTTGCAGTTCTTGCCGCGCCTGCTCAAACGTACATTTATGGATCACCGTATTTCCGATCCGCACCGTAGGCCCCCGGTCGCACTGCTCAAAACAAAACGTCGTCCGCACCTCGGCAATTTCGTCTAATCCCGTTTTTTTGACATGACCCAGCATCTGTTCGAGCAGCTTTTGCGCCCCGCGCACATAACAGCTTGTTCCCACACAAACACAGACTTGCAGCTTTTGCGGCGAACCGTTGTCGGACACAGTAAAGCCCGTATCCTCATAGCGTTTGCGATTTCGATATTTTGTGTGCAGCCAAGCGTGCGCGGTCTTGCCTCCGATTTCGCCCAGCGTTTCACGATAGCACTTTTGCAGATAAGGGTTATCCTGTGCTGTATGTAGTTCGAGCGTTTTGTCGGTATTATATAAGCCCTCAGCACGCAGCGCACGGGTCTGCCGGTCAAACGTAACCGGCTGACCGGCCCCGGAAATGCACCCGCCCGGACAGGCCATCACCTCGATGAAGTCATAGTGTTTTTCACCTTTGGCAATCGCCTCTGCAAGCCCGCCCGCATTTCGCAAGCCATGAACAATCGCTATCTTGAGCGTAACTTCACCCAGACACAGGGTCTGCTCCCGCACACCTTCCAAGCCGCGGACTTCGGTAAATTCCGCGGTTTCATTTTTAACATGCGTCAGTTTTTCCGCCGCATAGCGAAGTACGGCCTCGGTTACCCCGCCGCTGGCGCCGAAGATGACGCCTGCACCGGTTTTAAATCCCATCGGCATATCCATCGATTCGGGCGTTAAGTCCTTAAAGCGTATGCCCGCCTGCTGAATCATCTGCCCCAGTTCCTGCGTGGTTAAAACCGCGTCCACATCGGGCACACTCTCGGTCTGAAATTCCGGGCGGTGAGCCTCAAATTTCTTGGCGGTACACGGCATAATCGACACCACAAACAGATCTTTAGGGCGTATCTTCAATTGCTCCGGAAGCGTACGTTTGGCCAGCGATCCGAACATCTGCTGTGGCGAACGACAACTGGACAAATGCCCAAGCAAATCAGGCAGATATTGCTCGGCAAACTTAACCCACGCCGGACAGCACGACGTAAATTGCGGCAGATTCTTACCCTGTGTTTTACGTGCTAAAAATTCGCTCGTTTCCTCTAAAACCGTCAAATCCGCGGCAAAACTGGTATCGTACACTTTATTGAACCCCAGCATTTTGAGCGCGGCAACGATCTTTCCGGTGGTTACCTGACCGGCCTGCAGATCGAACATCTCACCCAGCGCAACCCGTACAGCCGGGGCAATCTGAGCAGCGACAACTTTTTCGGGGTTTCCGAGCGCCGACCAGACGGCGTCGATTTCCGACTTGGGCGTAATCGCTCCGGTAGGACAAACGTTCGCACATAATCCGCAATAAACACAATCGACCTGTTTGAGCTCCTTGCCGAACGCGGGAACCACGGTCGTTGCCGCTCCGCGATGGGCAAAATCAATGGCTCCGATGCCCTGCAATTCCTCACATGCCCTCACGCAGTCACCGCATAGAATACATTTATTCGGGTCCCTGACCAGCGATGGATTAGAGCTGTCAATGGACTGGTGTCCGGTCTTGCTCTGAAATCGCACCTGTGTTACACCCATCTGCGCTGCCAGCGACTGCAGTTTGCACATACTGCTTTTCACGCACGTCGTACAGGTCTGATGATGATTGGCCAGCAGCAATTCGAGATAGATTCGCCGCATCTTGCGAAGCCGCTCGGTATGAGTCTGAACAACCATTCCCGGTGCCGCTTTAATGCTGCACGACGTTACAATGCCCATTCCCTCAATTTCGACGATGCACAACCGGCACGCCCCATACACGCTTAACTCGGAATGATAACAAAACGTCGGCAATTCAATATTCGCCTTGCGGATGACTTCCAGCAAGTTCTTTTCAGTCTCAATCGCAACAGGCTTGCCATTTAGTAAAATCGTATTTTTATCTGCCATCGTTAGACTCCAACAATTGCGTTAAACTTACATACTTGCACGCACGAACCGCATTTGACGCATACGCCAGCGCTTAAGACATGCGGCTGGCGTTTTTCGCCCGTAATAGCGCCAACCGGGCACTTTTTGACACACGCCCCGCAACCCTTACACATCGCAGCGAGAATTTCCGGCTGCGCCAGAGCCCTGCACTGCCCTGTCGGACACCGCTTTTGCTGAACATGAGCCAGATATTCCTCGCGAAAATATCGCAATGTACTGATTACGGGATTGGATGCCGTTTTGCCAAGCCCGCATAGCGAGCCAAGCTGTACAGCCTCAGCCAAATCTTCCAGCAGGGACAAAGTTCCTTCGTCGGCGCGTCCCTCGATGATGTCGTCCAACATCGCCAGCATCTGTTTAGTTCCCTCGCGACACGGCACGCATTTGCCGCACGACTCATTTTGCGTAAACTGCATAAAAAATCGTGCAATCTGTATAATACATGTATCTTGATTCATGACGACCAGGCCGCCGGAACCAATCATTGCGCCGATGCCTTTAACGGATTCAAAATCCAGCGGCATATCCAGCGCCGCAGCCGTCAGGCAGCCGCCGGACGGACCGCCGATCTGCACCGCCTTAAATCCGTCGGCATCCAGATTGCCGAAGCGGTCAGTCACGCCGCCGCCGATTTCAAAAATGATTTCCCGCAGTGTTGTCCCAAACGGAACCTCTATCAGCCCCGTGTTGGCAACATGGCCGGTTAAGGCGAATGTTTTCGTTCCCGGCGAACCTTCCGTACCCATCGTACGATAAGCGCTGCTGCCCTGCGAAATAATCAGCGGCACAGTCGCCAGAGTTTCAACATTATTGATCACTGTCGGCTTGCCCCATAGCCCCGACTGTGCTGGAAACGGCGGCTTGGGACGCGGCATTCCGCGATGCCCCTCGATGGAGGCTATCATCGCCGTCTCCTCGCCACAGACAAATGCGCCGGCGCCTTCCATTACGGAAATCCGGAATGATAGTCCCGACTCAAACACGTTGTCACCCAACAACCCCGCCCGCTCGGCATCTTCAACTGCTTTGCGAATTCGTTCGACGGCAAGCGGGTATTCGGCACGAACATAAATATACCCCTCGTCAGCGCCAATCGCGCGGGCAGCAATCATCATCCCCTCAATCACGCGATGCGGATTGCCTTCCATCAGGCTGCGATCCATAAATGCGCCCGGGTCGCCTTCATCGCCATTGCAGATGACATATTTTTTGCCGCTGGGTTGGGCTAAGGTCAGTTTCCACTTCTTGCCGGTTGAAAAACCGCCACCGCCGCGTCCTCGCAATCCGGAGGCAAGTATCTCCTCACAAACGGCTTCGGCAGTCATCGCCTGAAATGCCCTGCGAGCAGATTCGTAACCGCCACGGGCGACATATTCAGAGATATCTTCAGGATTCAAAACCCCACAGTCACCAATCACGTAGCGATTCTGCAGCTTATAAAACGGAATCTCATCCTGCTTGGAATAGGTCTGTCCGCTCATTGGATGCTGATACAGCAAGCGTTCGACAGGCCGCCCGCCGATAATTGCCTGCTCGACGATATCCGAAATGTCGCCTGTCCGAACCTTGCAAAATAGAAATCCCTCCGGCTCAATGGTTACCAGAGGACCTGCCTGACAGAATCCCTGACACCCACTCTTAGAAACGTACACCGTTGCTTGAATTTCCGCTTTCAGTTCCACAGCGATATCAAGACCGCGTGCAGACAGCAATTCGACGAGAGCCTGATAAACGTCCAATGCGCCATTGGCAACACAACCCGTTCCGGCACAAATAACCACACGCCGTTTGATTCGGGAAAGGGTTTGATTAAATTCATCTTTGACCAATTGCAAGTTGATTTTTTCGGTAATCATGCATTCGTCTCCTCAGCGATAATCGCATCGATCAGCGATACCGCCTTATCCGGCGTAACTTGTCCATAAACTTTATCGTTAATTGTTATAACTGGCGCCAATCCGCATGCTCCCAGGCACGATACCGTTTCAACGGTAAATAACATATCCTGAGTCGTTTTTTTGTCCGATGACAGACCGAGCTTTTTGAATAAGGCATCCTTAATCAGTCCTGAACCTTTGACATGACATGCCGTCCCATCGCAAACATGAACAACGTATTTACCTTTGGGTTCTAATGAAAAATTGGCATAAAAACTCGCCACACCATAGACTTTGGCAGGAGATAGCCCAAGCCCTGTAGCAATAAACGCCAGAACCTCTTCAGGCAGGTAGCGATAGACATGCTGGACCTCCTGCAAAACAGGTATCAGCTTACTCGAATCCCGCTGATATTTATCCAGAATTTGACACACATTCTCAAATTTCCGTGTTGTATCCGTCTTCATTTTTTCCTCGCAAATAACATATCAATATTCTTTCGCAATCTCATAAAAGCATCTAAATAGACTTTCACATGAGTCTTTTTATGCTTTAGCGTTGTTTTATGTATAAAAGAATACAACAAATTTTGTTGATTGTCAATAGTTTTTGTGAAATTTTTCATCACAAAAAATATTTTGTGTACTAAATCATATTTATATTACGTTTTATTGCTATTTTAAGAACAAATATATAATAAAGAGTTATTAGACCCAATTTGTTTTCTATTTGTCATAGGTCTTCTTTTAGATATTTATAGGCTTAAAAAACGATCCCACCTGAAATGCCAATTGCAAAAGTCTGTCCTTTCGATACAATGACGACAAATCAGAACTCATACTTACCGGAGCAATTGAGTTTTATGGAATACAACGTTGACAGCAAGGTTTTCCCCGCCGGGGAAGGTGTAATGCTAAGCATCCACGATATGCTTGCCTATTTTGAAAAACAGGGCGCGCTGCGTGTTTCCGATCTGCACATCAAAGTCGGCACACAGCCGTCTTATCGGATTGACGGCGACCTGGTCAAACTCAAAGGTGGCGTGGTAACCCCCGATGTCGCGGAAAAACTCCTATTTCCCATCCTCGGCGAAAAAAATATCGAATTTCTCAAACAAAACTTTGCCGTCGATTGCTCCCACCGCTTCGGTACGATTCAGTTCCGCATCAACGCTTTTTACGAAAATGACGGCCTCTGCGGCGCTATCCGCGCCTTGGGCACACAAATCCCGCCGCCGGAACAAATCGGCTTTCCCAATGACGCATGGCAGGATATTGTCCGCCGCAAACACGGCCTGATTCTCTTTACCGGCATCACCGGAGCAGGCAAAAGCACAACGATTGCCTCGCTGATTGAACGGATCAATGACAACCGTGCATGCCGTGTCATTACGCTTGAAGACCCGATTGAATATACCTTCTCACAGAAAAATTCAGTTATTTCCCAACGCGAAATCGGACGCGATGTGATGTCATTCGCTCTCGGCTTGCGTTCCATGATGCGGCAGGACCCGGACTGCATCTTCGTCGGCGAAATGCGCGACGCAGAAACAGTGTCAATGACGCTAACGGCCGCTGAAACCGGACATTTAGTGTTTTCCACACTGCACACCCGCGATTCGATCGGAACAATCACCCGCATTCTCGACTTTTTCCCCGAAGGCCGTCAGGAAGAAGTCCGTAACCAGTTATCGCTCGGGCTGCGCTATATTATTTGCCAAAAACTAATCCCACGCAAGGACGGCAAAGGCCGGGTTGTCGCAATGGAAATCCTCAACAACAATTACGCCATTGCCAATTTAATTCGCAAAAATAAGCTGGAGCAAATCTATTCCCAGCTTCAGGTCAAGACCAAGCAGCAGGTCGATGAAAAAATGATTACGATGGAGCGGCATTTGGCAATGCTCGTTAAACGCGGTGAGATTGATCTGCGCGAAGCTCAAAAATGGGCCAATGACCTAAAGAGCTTTCAGGATGCGATGAACAGCGACTCCGAACTGGAACTCGATTAAACCGACATTGAGACTCTGGCTTAATCTTGATGTCATCGTGCAGAGGAACCGTCATGTTGTCTTTCAGCTGCCCCAAGTGCAAACGCTTTTGTGCTGTTGTGGAGGATTATGCAGGACGTCGTGTCCGTTGTACGCATTGCCACTGCCGTTTTATTGTTCCTGCCAAACAAGGCGATAAAGTACTTCCCTACAATGAACCCGCCCTGCCGCCGCTGCCGGAGTTCTATCGAGAAGTCTTTGTTCGAAGCTGGAAAATCCTGTTCGTCAAAGACAGTCTCGCTGGGCTGGCATTTTGTATCGCAATGACCTGCTTTCAATTCTTCCTCGGCAATCTGGATTATTCTTTTACGATGGGCGGATTTCGTCCTCCGCTGATTATCGGCTGGATTACCCAGTTTTTCACCCTTGGCGGCCTATTCTGGTATTTTTTTCAGATTATCGGCAGTACCGTCTTGTACCCCGAAAACCTGCCCGAACTGGACATCGGAATTGGATTTGAATATTTCGGCGCTCTATTCAAATCCATCTTTTTATTTTTGAATGGTCTTTTGCTGACCGCCATTCCAGGTATCGTCATTGGCACCATATTGGAGTCCTTCGGTTTTGCCTCTTTGGGGATCAATCTGGTGATACTGATATTGTCATGTCTGCTACTGACGTTGTGGCTGGGGTTGTTTGGCTGTGATTTTCCGATATGGATTGTCTTTCGCGTCGATGTGCTGATTCGTATACTGGCGGCAACCCTCAAACCTTATCTGGTTATCGCCCTGATAACAGAAGTCGTTTTTCTGGGTTGGCTCATCAGCCTGCTGACCTTTTCTACCATAGAAAATTTGAGTCTGCTCGAAAAGTCACTCTATCTGGCATTCCGGATAGCGATGGTCATCCTGATGCTCTTTGCGATGCGAACCATAGGCCTTTACTACCGGCACTATAAACCCGCCTGCCCTTGGCTTTGGGATATAAAAAATACGGATTGAATAATCTATCAAACACGACATCAAACACTTTTTCATTCTGTTTTTTCTCATCAGGCGTTTGCAGATTAACTGGCAATTCCAGCCAGAACGTCGACCTCGCTTTCAAGCCCGAGGGTTCCGCCCAGCAGTTCAGTCAGTTGTTTGCAAATAGCCAACCCCAACCCGGCACCATCGCCGCTGCGGGTGATCGAACCGTCTAACTGCCTGAACTTGTCGAATATCTGCTCTTGAT
>CAZVXR010000144.1:0-3894 GCA_964630865.1 uncultured Pirellulales bacterium
AGGTTGCCCGAGGGCAGCCGTAGTTTAGTCGGACAAATCCAGTGCCATCAAATTCCATTCCATCTGAAAGCCCCACGCCCGCCTGTTCGAAAAATTCAACCGGATTTTTCAGACCCATTTTTTGCGTGTTGATCCAACCCAGATAGGTTGATTCGGGCAAACCCATTTCCAGCCCTGGAATCCTGCTGATTGCATCAAATAAGAGATTACGATTCTTTCGAAGGTACTCAATAAGCATGCGGTGCCATTGCCGGCTATCCCGAAACGAAGCCAGCGTTCCGGCATATCCTATCTGGTTGACATGGGGGACAATCCCAAAGGTTGCCTGGCGAAAACGCTGCCGCAACTGTGGATTGGGTATGATCGCAAAAGCGCAATTCAGTCCGGGAGTGTTGAATGTCTTACTGGCCGCCATCAGCGTAATAGTCTGCTGGGCTGCCTTATCGCTCAAAGATGCAATGGGTATATGTGTTGAGGATGCATCCAGCACCAGGTCGCAATGAATTTCGTCGGAACAAAGGATGATATTCTTATTAACGCAAATCTCGACTAAGGTGTTAAGTTCCTGCCTTGTCCAGACCCGGCCGACCGGATTATGCGGACTGCACAACAGCAGCAGGGCGGTACGGTCGGTTAGGGTGTCTTTGAATCGGTCAAAATCAATAAGATAGCGTCCGCCGCGATGTGCCAGCGGACAGCGGATCAGATTACGCTGTGAATACTCTGGAGACGTTAAAAACGGCGGATAGACTGGCGTAAAAGTACTGATGGACTGTTCCGGATTTGTCAGTCCTCGGCAGGCGGCATTCAGCGCACAAACTAATCCCGGCAGCCACACGATCCAGTTTTCCTGAATTTGCCAGCGGTGCTGATGAAAAATCCACTCTGCGACGACCGCATTCAGATTTTCCGGACGAACCGCATATCCGAAAACGCCATGCTCGGCAGACTGCCGCAAGGCCTCAATAACCGCTTCCGGACAGCGGAAATCCATATCCGCTACCCACATCGGGATAATATCCCTGTGCCGGTACTTCTCCCATTTCAGGCTATGCGTTGCCCGTCGGTCAATGGCATTGTCAAAAAGCGATTCTGGATTCATCGGGTCAGAAACCGGGAAAAGATAGGCGACTAATACTTTCGCGGACGGCCTTGATAACCTCCATTGGGTCGGCGGGTGCCGGTTTCCCGGTCGCCGGAATGGGGAGAGCTCCCGTCGTCTGCTTTGGCAAAGACCATTCGGCCAGCCGAGGTCTGCAATGCGCTGGTTACGGTACAATTAATCGATTGTCCAATATGCTCATTGCCCCCTTCGACGACGACCATGGTGCCGTCTTCCAAATACCCTACGCCCTGACGCGGGTCTTCGCCCTGACGCATGATTTTGACCAGCATCATTTCCCCGGGAAGCGTTACCGTTTTCATCGCGTTAGCCAGATCGTTGATATTGACAACATCTACCCCGCGAAGCTGGGCAACTTTATTTAGGTTGTAATCATTGGTTACTAATCGCCCATTGCAGCTTTTGGAAAATGCGACCAATTTTTGATCCACGCCGGCCTTTTCTTCTACGCCCACGGGAGGTGTATCATCGACAATAACCTCAACCGCCGGATTGTGTTGGAGCTTATTGAGCATATCCAGTCCCCGGCGGCCGCGATTGCGTTTCATCTTGTCGGAGGAGTCTGAAATCAGTTGCAGTTCATTGAGCACAAATCGCGGCACAATCAAAGGTGAGTCAAAAAAGCGAGTATTAGCAATGTCCGCGATGCGCCCGTCAATGATAACCGAAGTGTCTAATACCAACGGACGCAACCCTTTAATCTGACGGGAAAACTCCAGATACGGGATGACAAACCGAAAATCATCTTTGGTTCGTATAACGATGCTGATGGTTAAATAACAGATGCACATTCCCGTCATCCAGGTGATCATTCGCAAGGTTAAATCCGGCATCTGGAGGTTGTATATCTCATTAATCATTTCGATAACGCGAGTCATCGCCCAACTGATAAGAATTCCAACCAGCAGCCCAAAGAAAATTCCGGCCAGTGATGTGAGCGATTTTTTGGGCGTTAGCCACTCAATGACGATGGCCGCAATCATAATCAAAAGGCCGACAGTGAAAACAGTAAGATCTTGCATGTTCTTGGCGGTTTCATTCAGACCGACCAGAAGAACTGATGCTGCTGTGATAAAAAAAAGCGCCCGGATAAAATACAATAACATTGTTGCCCCTTTCTTAAATAAAATAACTACATAGATTATAAATGTTTAACATTAATAGACATTTTCAGTATATCTCAAAATGGTGTGTTTCTCAACAGCAATCCAAGAATGATTTATCGGACCATACACATCCGTATCAAGATCATTTCATATAGGCTCTATTTCGACAAAAAAGCGGCTATGACATTACGTCTATTTCTCACTGTTTATCGCATCTTTTCGATTCATTGACCCTCGCTAATAATTGTTAGAAAAATAGATAGATCATAACTCTAAATTTCTCGCTAATTTACAGCCTATCTGTTAAGTCTCTTAAGGGTCAGGTCGATAGCAACCCAGAGCCTGCTGTAATCTTTAGCATCAGGTTACGTTTTTGTTTATAGTAAGGGTAGGGTCAATGGCCATTTTAACAAAACTTCAGCCGAAGACATTCATCGATTCGACGATTGCCGGGGTTGCCGAGAGTGCCAATAATAAGGGCACTTCTCTAACTGTCAAGCTTGCAGACAACTTGCCAGGCAGCTTCTACAGTGACAAAACGAAGCTGGCTCAGATCATCACAACATTATTAGACCAGGCGGTTCATCGAACAGAAAAAGGGGCGGTAATAATCCATTTAAAGATGGCGGATTTGCCCATCCAAAACAAGCATAATTATATTACTTTTTGTGTTGAAGATACAGGTTGCGGAGTGGACTTGGACAGTATCACCCAAATTCTTGACTCCGAAATCCCGGTCGGCAGTTGGCCGCAGGAGTTTTCCAATAGCGATAGGGCGATGGGTCTTCGTATGGCATCTAAGCTGGTCAGCATTCTTGGCGGCAAACTTCGGGTAGAATGCGACAATACGGCTCCGATGACACGGTTTTCTTTTACCATTGCAGTTAAGCTGGAAGGCGGTACTGGGGTAATCGCACAGACTTGTGCTTGTGCCGATGTTGCACAGGCCCCGCTTTGCCCGACTGAAGGAACATCCTTTCCGGTGCCGGAAAAGACCGAAATGACGGCAATCAGGACGCTGATTGTTGACGATGTTTCTGAAAACCGGATGTTGATTGATATCTTGCTCAAAAAAATGGGGCACAAAACCAGCTTTGCCGAAAACGGTCAGGAAGCGGTCGATTTGTGCAAAAAAGAAGTGTTTGACGTTATTCTGATGGATATTCAAATGCCGGTTTTAAATGGTTTTGATGCGACCCGAAAAATCCGCCAGGAAGGTCTTAATACCCAATCCACTATTTTTGCGATGACTGCCTCGGGCCAAAAGTCCGACGACTTTGCGGCTCTGGATGCCGGATGCGATGATTGTCTGTCCAAGCCGTTGGATATCAAAAAATTGGAACGGAAGCTCTGGAGAGTTTCGGCTCAGCTCAAACAACTGTCTGATGCGGAATCCGGCAAAAGCATCGTCTCCTTTCTCGAAGGCGACCCCGATTACCAGAAAGCCATCGAAACATTTATTGAAAATCTTCCGGCGAGGGTCGATGAGATCAAAGCCGCGTATGAACATGGCGATGCCAAAACGCTTGCCTCTAAGGTTCACGCCTTAAAAGGTGTCGGCGGATTTGCGGGCTTTCCGATCTTTACCGAAAAAGCCAAATTGATGGAACAATCCATCCATGCCCATCAGGTCGATAAACTTCAGGCTCAGGTCGAGGAACTTGT
>CAZVXR010000145.1:0-3134 GCA_964630865.1 uncultured Pirellulales bacterium
AGTTCTTCCTTGGATATTTTTCCGTCTTGAGGAGTTTGGGTTCGGCCAAGAGTACGAGTTTCCCTGTCGCAGCCGGCAATGCCTGCAGCAAGCAAACAACATAAAATCTGAAGTTTCCAATTCACACAATGTCTCCTTGAAATCTGAACAAAAAACGGCTCGCCATGCATTTCAGGTGCGGCCGAGCATCTGCTTATTTAGGCAATTCCTGTTCAGCGGCAGAAATATCTGTTACGGCAGCCGGAGGCGGTACCGCAACACGACGACCGAGAACGATACAATTAAACAATGCACGGCTGACCTGATAGCGGGTCAGGAAACGATTGCTGCCGGGTGCTTCCTGGGGTGAAACCACCACCTGGGTATCCAAGTCAAATACCCGAACCATCATCGTCTCATGCTCCCAGACGGCCGGATTAGATAAATCAATATCGGATGCAAAATAGAACAATTTGCGGCCATCTTCCCAGAACACCCAGGTTTCGTTGGCTACCGGCGACAGCGACGCCAAATGAATAATTCTATCACCTGCGGGCAGGCCGGTTAAAGAAATATTTTCCTTGGCGATCTCTTTACGCAATGCCTGACGCAAACGTTCTATCATTACAGTGTCCGGAAAATCCAGTTGATTACGGGTTCGGAAAAGGTAGTCTCGCATCTCCTTGACATTGACTTCCACCGCCTGGCAGGAAAGACGATGGCGTACGGGGATATAACCCCGCTCGATATGGGTAATCCTGAAGCCGGGGCTTTTCACCACAACATCCATTTCTTCAATGGCGTAATCAGCTTTTTTGACTTTGATGCTGATATCTAACTGTGGTATGAGAATCTCACCCAGAATACTGTGATCCCCGGGATCCAGAACCGGCTCAACGCGCCGGACCAGAAACGTGAAATTTTTAGATTCGATCATACGTTCTATCTCGGATTCGTCCAGGTACCAGCGGTAAAGATGTCTGACCACTTCGTAAAGATAAGATTGCTGCAGCAATTCGGGGGGTACGGACGAAACACCCTGCTGTTGGGTCGTTTTGACACTTCCGCACGACGACAGCAGCGTCACCAAAATCCCAAGAAAAATAAATCGGTAAGCTGGATACATTCTCATTTGGGTTCCTTTCGTAATGTAAAAAAGCGGTTGCCGCCAAGAGAGCCTTCCATATCATTCGGGATGGAAACAAAATTGCCGCCGGGATGATAATTGTTCACGTCGGTCATCCAGGAATAGGCACGGCCGGTGACGGCAACGCTTTTGACCCACTTAATGTTCGCGAACCGGTCGGCCTCTTCAATCCCGCCAGTGACATAAGCACGGGCCAGCCCCTGACCGAAATTCAGCAGTTCGGAGAATCGCCCAGGTTTATTTCCTTTGTTGGCGATTTTGAGCAGATAATCCAGACGTTCCTCCACCCGGTCGTCAGTGACAAATTGACCGGCTGAGTTCTTGTAAAAGCCCTCGCACTGGCGTCTTTCGCCTGTCCCGGTAATGACATCGATGATACTTTTCGCTTTGACCCCGGCAATCTGCTGCTGGGTATAACCGGCCGGAACCAGGGTAAGGCGTCCGTGCAGCACCCAGAGAATCTGGACCATCGCTTCTTTGGTTGCGGTTTCGCTTTCGTAGGCGCGCTCGCCGGGGAAAGGCACCTCGTTAATCAGCAGCCGTGCGAGGTAACCGCTGGCGGTATTGGGACTGTCAAGCTGCGCAAATGTAGAGGATGTTTGGGCTTGGGTTGCGGTTACACTCATCACCGCAGCCAGCAAAAAAACGTTCGTCCGCATAGCGATGCGAAAATCAAATAATAACATCGGTTGTCTCCTTGCACCGAAACAATTCATAATTTGCTTACCGTTGTTCGCTGAATTTCTGTTGTTCTCGCGGATCGGGCAGTCCTATACGGATTCTGTTAGAAAAATCATTGCTGTCGCCGGGGCTTAAGGCTCTATCATTGATCCGGCTTAGCGATTTAATGGTTTCAAACGGCATGCTGGTGTCAATAGCTTTGCGTTCATATAAAAGCGTGTCAAGGTGCCCGTTGACAATAAATTTCCAGTTCATTTTCCCATGAGCATACGGGGCGGTATGTCCACGGATGGCGGTTGTACAGTTTTGGGTCAGCGCATTGTACCACTCCGGCTGCCGGTTCAATTGATCGATACTTTTCAAGTAATCAAGCAAGACTTCGCGAACCAGTTTTTTGTTGGCAGTCAGCCGATATAAATAGACATCTTCTTGGCGAAAATTGGTTCTAAGCCGAATCAGATCCCGCTCATCAGCGACGATATAAATCAGTTCAAATTGCTTGAAAAACCCTTTGATGGCAGAATAATCCTCGCCGAATTCTTTTCGGGTTTCGATTGAAATACAAAGGTGCTGTCCATCTTCAAAGCTAAAACTCATAATGGTATGGGCGATCAGCTTCGGTCCCCAGAAACAAATAAATAGATCGGCGCCTTCCAGTTTCTCAAGGTCGAAAGTTTTGTCATAGTACGCTACCGTATAATCTGCGGGGGTACGGTAATCACAGTTTCGAATGTTACGGATAGCTATAGTGTTGCCGTCAATTTGGGCGGAGGGCAAAACCGCCACATCCGGCTGCCATGTCCGCGTATTGGACGCCGGAATCCAGAGCCACCAGGCCAGGACAACGCACCACAAGATTCCAAACGCCAATGCGGCTTTATAAAACGGCTTAATCCGCCAGAACAGTACAATGGCAATAACGAGAAAAAGAATCGCACAGGCCGTTCCCATCCACTGCGCTGGCAGATTGGAGTAGATAATAGCTCCAAACGCCCACAGCCCCATAATCCCCATCACGATGGCAAGGCATCCTTTGATCAAATAGGCGCCGATACGATTTGCAGTCTTCATTTGGGTTGGCTTTCCTCAGCGGGTATCCCCGCCAGATGCTCCCGTAAAATCCGTTTGACCTCGTCAATTGCCAGAGGATGGGTATGTGCGGGATGTCCAAATGGCACCAGTTTTTCCGACTCTGTAAAGTCCAGATGTGAACTTTCATAAGGCACCACTCCATCCGAGGTACCGACGCCTTCGGTTGCACTTATTCGTGTTCCAATAATGGAATGATACGGAATATCCGGAGATAGGGGAACGGTTTGTGTTACCT
>CAZVXR010000146.1:0-2477 GCA_964630865.1 uncultured Pirellulales bacterium
TGAAACAGGACCCATCCCTTTTACAAGCTTTGATCAATTCAAAGACCGGTCTTATGATGACATCAACGATAAAAAGTTTTTAAATGCTTTCCATTGCGGTTATTACCTTTTGTTGAAGCTCAATGATGGTCGATACTTGGCGCTGCTGCCCCTGGTTTCCGCAGAGGTGATGGCCACTATCTCGGTTTATCAAGGAGTGCCCCGCATTAAGCTTTGTACCTTTGGAACCGACGCTTTCAGCGGCCAGGCACCGTTGTTTAGCTGGGCCTATGCAAAGGACCCCTATTCCGCTACACAGAAGTGCTGGGACCATGCGATTAACTCTAAATTTTGTAAAGATAACATTCAATGGAGATCGAAAAAAAAGTACCCCCAATCGTTCAACTATCTGGGCTGGTGCACATGGGAATCCTTCGGCGGAGATATAACCGAAGCCAATCTTATCAAGAGCATAAATGAAATCAGGGAAAGTCCCGTTCCGGTGCGATGGGTGATTATCGACGATGGTTACCTTGATGCAAAGACACCCGCCAGGGGCGGGAAAAGCCAATTGCTCAGTTTCGGCACGAATGATAAGTTCCCCAACGGCTGGCAGCCGATAACCTCTCTAAAAGACGATGCCGACGTAAAATGGATCGGTGTTTGGCGCAATATGAGTGGATACATGGGTGGTGTAAGCCCGGATCATACCATGATGGAGATCAAGGATCACCTGATGCTCCAACGCGCTTATCGGAAGGAAGGGCCGTCAAGTCCTATAGAGTGGGAAGACGCAATGGTTGTAAAACCCGACGGAGCGTCCTCTAAAGCGTTTTATGAGGCGATGATTAGTAGCACCCGGCAGAGCGGCTTTGATTTTGTAAAAGTTGATTTCCAAACCTACAACTTTTGGATGTATGCAGGTACGGGAAATGCTGTTAAAAGCGCTCATCAAAACAATAAGGCACTCGAAAAGGCCTGCAAAGTGAACAATATTGACTTGCTAAACTGTATTTCTCAATGCAATGTCAATGTCTTCAACACGAAATATAGCAGCGTCACACGCGGCAGTGTCGACATCAAGCTCGATAATGATAATATGGCGCGAACCGTCCAGTCTTTTGCCAATAATATGTGGTGGGGCGATATTTTAATTGCCGATCTGGATATGTACCACACCGGTAATGATAAAACAGCCCAATACCTGACCGTTGCCCGTGCTGTTTCCGGGGGGCCGGTTTACATCTCTGACAAACCGGGTCATTTTAACAAAGAAATGATTCAGCCGGTCATCTTTAACGATGGGAAAATTATTCGCACCCTCGCCCCGGCCGTCCCATTGCCGGATTCGCTCTTTATCGATGCCAATAAAAGCAGGTCCTGTTTCCGAGTTATCGCTCCGACGCGTCATGGTTCCTGTTCAATTGCCGCATTTAACTTTTCCGAACACCCGCAGGCGGATGGAATTATCAGCAAAAATGATTATCCTTTTGCCGCGGCCAAAGAGCAGCCCTATAACGGCCTGTGGCCTATTCCGCAAGAGGGACTGGTGGTCTATGATTGGCAAGCCCAAAAGGGGGTTCGGCTAAACGATGATTATGTTTACAGCATAGATCAAATGAAGGGTAAGATATTTAACCTGTCGCCGATCAACAAGGGATGGGCCATCATCGGACGCTCGGATAAATATATCGGCGGCTGCACCTATTCGATCGACAAATGCTCTAAAAAAGAAATCGAGGTGACGTTAGACGAATCCGGTCCGTTGGTTATCTATCATGGCGGTCAAAAGATCAAGACATCGGAAGGGTCCGTCGTGGTGATAGGTGAAGGTTTTTATCGCATTGATCTACCCATCGGGCAAATAAATAAGAATATCACTATTAGTTTGTTATCGCTGGGAAAGGCGAACCGGGAAAACTAAAGGGATCAGACATTTTTCTGCATAAACCTATACGAGATAAAAGCTAAGATGCATCGTTTTTATTCTTTTTTGTCTTTTCATCCATCTTCAAGTCCGCCATTTTCCCAATCCCTTTCCCCCTGAAACTTTTCCTTTTGCCCTTTACTTTTATACTTTTCTGTACAGGGAGGGGTCTTAATTTGCCATCCTCGCGCAGGAGTGTCGCCATCGTGAAGCCTTGTCCCCGCGTAGACGTAGGACGCGAGCGGGAATATAGATTATCTGGAAGCTGGCCGCTGTTATCTGGTATCTAAACCCTGTGTTTCTCCGTGTACTCTCTGTGGCAATAAAATAATCTATCAAACATTACATCAAACACTTTTTCATTCTGTTTTTTTCTCATCAGGCGTTTGCAGATTAACCGGCAATTCCAGCCAGAACGTCGAACCGCTGCCGACCTCGCTTTCAAGCCCGAGGGTTCCGCCCAGCAGTTCAGTCAGTTGTTTGCAAATAGCCAACCCCAACCCGGCACCATCGCCGCTGCGGGTGATCGAACCGTCTAACTGCCTGAACTTGTCGAATATCTGCTCTTGAT
>CAZVXR010000147.1:0-6943 GCA_964630865.1 uncultured Pirellulales bacterium
TACACTGTTAAACGCATCGCAAATGTTAAGTATGCCAGTCAAAACTGGAGCAATATTGATGGCCGAATAGTGGGACTTAATGAGTTTCGGGAATATACGAAAAAATTCAAAAAAGAACTGGATGTTGATTATACTCCTGAAATAGAAGGGTACAAAGCATTGGATGATTATACGCTTCAAATTACTCTGACTATTCCCTGGTCGCAGTTGATTGAGACTAATTTGACAGACCTTATGAGTGCTCCGATACCTTATGAAGCGGTGAATTATTACGGTGACGATATTATTCGCAATCCGGTTGGGACGGGTCCCTATAAATTAAAGGTTTGGCAGATGGGATGTTATATTGAATTGGTTCGAAATCCCAATTGGCGCGGGGAATTGTATCCATCCGAAGGAGAGCCTTCTGACAAGGAAAATGGCTATCTTGAAGACGCTGGCAAGCCGGTTCCCTTTGCCGATAGAATTATCTTTCGGATTATGGAAGAAGAGCAGCCCTCGTGGTTTTTGTTTATGCGGGGGTATGTGGACCGATTTGCGCCCCGCAAGGATACTTTTGGTCAGGCGTTTGCTGCAGCGACTCGATCTTTGACTCCGGCGATGACAGATCGCGGCATCGAGAAAAGAATGTACAACGACTGCTCTGCGTTCTGGGTAGGGTTCAATATGCGAGACCCTGTGCTGGGTAAGAATCTGCCTCTTCGAAAGGCCATTAGTCGCGCTATTGACCGTCAGCGATACAATGATGTATTGTTCAACGGAGTACGCCTGAGAGCCCACGGATTTATTCCACCGGAAATAAATTCATACGATCCCAATATTTTTCAATATGGGTACTCGAAATACGATCTTTTGGAAGCCCGGCAATTGCTAAAGCAAGCAGAACAGGTCTCTGGCGGCAAGATTTCTGCTCTGACGCTGGATGTTCCCGGTTCAGATACACTCCACCGGCAAATGGGCGCGTTATTCCAGAGACAGTTAGAACAGATAGGTCTTACACTGAAAGTAGAATATATGGACTGGCCGACCTATCTTGAGAAAATCAAAAAAGGACAAAGTCAGATGTTTGTCAGCGGCGTAGGGGCTGGAAGTCCTGACGCGCTTGACCTTCTGGATATGTTTATCGAAAAGAATTTCGCTCCCGGCAGCAATGTGTTTTTCTACTCCAATTCCGAGTACGAAAAATTGTACCAGAAAGTCAAAGTGATGCAGGATTGTCCCGAACGACTTGAGATATATCGAGCGATGGAGCGCATGGTAATGGAGGACTATCCGATGGTTATGACAGACCACCGTATTGTTTATTATCTGAATCATAGCTGGTACAAAAATTACAAACCTCATCCGTTTTGCCATAATACGTTAAAATATCACCGCGTGGATACCCAGCGAAGGGACGAATATCCTCAATTGCTTAAACAACTCAAAAAGGAGGGCAAATGACCGCCTTTATTGTTCGCAGGCTATTGTATATGATCCCGATTGTTTTCGGTGTATTGCTGGTTACGTTTACCTTGTTTACCGTCATCGGCGGCGACATCTCCCAGCAGATTGCCGGCAAGAACGCCGACCAGCAGACCATCGACGAAATCCGCCATGAATACGGCTTCGATAAGCCCTTGTTCTGGTCGTGGGACAGCCAGTTTATCAGTCATTTCAAAAAAGCCCTGACTTTTGATTTCGGACGGGCGCTGGATCGTGAACGCATCAGCGCCAAAATTCTGCGGGGGGTTGGGCCATCGCTGATGCTGACGACGCCGATGTTTATTGGAGAACTGATCGCCGCAATCAGTTTGGCGCTGATTATCGCGTTTGTCCGCGGTACCATCTGGGATGTTTCGGCGGTGGTGATATGCGTCGCCGGAATGAGCATTCCGTATCTGAGCTTTATCATCTTCGGCCAGTACTTCTTCGCCTATAAACTCGACTGGTTTCCGATTGTCTATCTGCCGGAAGAGCCGATGATTAAAAGCGTCGGTCTGCCGATTCTCATCGGCATTCTGGCTGGCTTGGGCGGCGAGCTAAGGTTCTATCGCACGATTATGCTGGATGAAATTCGCAACGACTACGTTCGCACGGCGTTTGCCAAAGGATTAACCACCCGCGCCGTACTATTTAAACATGTGCTGAAAAACGCGATGATTCCGATTATTACCAGTGTTGTACTGGCAATACCGAGTCTGATATTGGGAGCGTTTCTGCTGGAACGATTTTTCGGTATTCCTGGACTGGGCTACCTGATGATCGAGGCCATCGCATCCCGTGATTTCTTTATTATTAACGCGATGACGTTTATCTTTTCGCTGCTGATTGTGGTCTTTACGCTGCTGACGGATATTTGTTACGCTCTTGTCGATCCGCGAATCAGCTTTAAATAAATTGACGATTTTAGGATGGAAGATGGACGATAGAGTTTATTATCCAATCGATAATCAATAATCGTCAATCGACAATGTGAAATCAAGAATATGATAGGGTAAATATGGATATTGCAACACTCAATGAAGCTTCCGCCTCACGCGGTTACTGGTTGGATGCTTTTCGCAGGCTGCGCAAGCGAAAGCTGGCGATGCTCTGCTTTGTCATCGTCATCGTTTATGCCGCGACCGCCGGATTTGTCTGGATCGGCGATCTGCTGGTGACTCAATTCCATTGGAAAATTCCTCTGGTGCAGTGGAGCGAGCAGGTCGGCCTGAATTATCAGAAACCGCTGGCTCAGTTCGATTATGTGCCGGAACTGCAAACCGAAAAGCTCCACGGCTGGTCGCTGTTCGGAACGGATTTTTTGGGTCAATCGACGCTTCGCAAGACCATCTATGGCGCAAAGACGGCGATGATGGTTGCTCTGTGCGCATCGCTTATCAGCATCTTGATCGGTGTGCCGCTCGGGGCTATTGCCGGTTATTATCGCGGCTGGGTAGATGATGTTATTGTCTGGTTTTATACTACGCTTGGAACGATACCGTATATCCTGCTGCTGATGGCGTTTGCTGTGGCTTTGCGAAATAAAACGATCTTCGGCGTAGAGATTCGCGGCTCAACGGCCGTCTTTTTGGCTATTGGGCTGACCAGTTGGGTCGGCCTGTGCCGGCTGATTCGCGGCGAAATCATCAAACGCAAGGAAAGTGAATACGTTCTTGCCGCCCGTGCGATGGGCTGTTCGGATTTCCGTATCCTGCTGACCCATCTGCTGCCGAATGTCTTTCATATTATTTTGATCAGTTTTTCGCTGCGGTTTGTCAGCTTTATTCACGCCGAAGTGATTTTAAGCTTCCTCGGCCTTGGCGAAACCGATAAGCCCAGTTGGGGCGCGATGATTGACGCGGCACGCACCGAACTGGCCCGCGACGTCTGGTGGGAAATGGCCGCCGCGACGGTCGCGATTTTTATTATCTCGCTGGCGCTGAATATCTTCAGCGACGCCCTGCGGGATTGTCTGGATCCGAAATTGAGAATGGACTAAGCCGATGAATACGAGTGATAATCTTCTTTCCGTGCGGAATCTTTCGACGCACTTTTTCACCCAACAGGGACAGGCCAAAGCCGTTCAGGACATTAGCTTTGACATCGCCCCGGGGCAAACCGTTGCGCTGGTCGGCGAAAGCGGCTGCGGCAAGAGTGTAACCTCGCTGTCGATTCTGCGGCTGATTCCTGACCCCCCGGGCAAAATCGTCGGCGGACAAATCCTGTTCAAGGGTAAAAATCTTCTGGATTTGCCCGAAAGCGGAATGCGGGCCATTCGCGGCAATGACGTCGCGATGATTTTCCAAGAGCCGATGACCAGCCTAAATCCGGTTTTTACCATCGGTCATCAGATTACCGAAGCGATCATCCTTCATCAGGGCATTAAAGGGCAGGCTGCGATGAATCTTGCTATAGAAATGCTGCGAAAAGTCGGCATTGCCGACCCCGAGCGGCGTGTCGAGGAATACCCGCACCAGATGTCCGGCGGAATGCGTCAGCGGGTGATGATCGCGATGGCGCTGTCCTGCTCCCCGGAACTGCTGATTGCGGATGAACCGACCACGGCACTGGATGTAACGATTCAGGCGCAGATTCTGGATTTGCTCCGTCGGCTTCAACAAGAAGATAAAATGAGCATCCTGCTGATTACCCACGATCTCGGCGTCGTTGCTGAAATGGCTCAAAAGGTTGTCGTGATGTATGCGTCCAGAATCGCCGAAAAAGCCGACGTCGAAGGCCTTTTTGCCGAACCGCTGCATCCCTACACGCAAGGGCTGTTGCGGTCGCTGCCCCGGCTGGGCGAGCGCAAAGAGCGTCTGGATGTTATTGGAGGCTCTGTCCCCAATCCCGTCGCGTTTCCCGCAGGCTGCAAGTTTCACCCGCGCTGTCCCATTGGCTGTAATGATAAACGCTGCCAAACCGAAGAGCCGCAGTTGCAGGAAGTGTTGCCCGGACATTGTGTTGCCTGCTGGTATGCCAAAGGATACACATCAAAATAAAAAGTTAAAAATCAAATATCAAAATTGAGGACAGCCCTGAAGGGCTGAACTGAAATTCATAAACAGGTTCAAAATGATACAAAAAGACACATTACTTGAAGTTAAAGACTTGAAGACGCATTTTCCTATTCGCAAGGGTGTGCTGAATAAAACCGTTGGCTTTGTCAAGGCGGTCGATGGCGTCAGCTTCACCATCCGTCAGGGATCGACGCTGGGGCTGGTCGGCGAAAGCGGCTGCGGAAAAACTACGGTTGGGCGGACGCTGCTGCGGCTAATCCCCGCGACTGCCGGACAGGTTGCCTTTGATGGTCAGGATGTGCTGGGCATATCTTCATCCCGATTGAAAAGTCTCCGCCGCCAGATGCAGATTATGTTTCAGGACCCGTATGGCTCGCTCAATCCCCGAATGACCGTCGAAGACATTGTCGGCGAAGGCCTGACCGTCCATCGTATCGCTCATGGCAAACAGCGCCGTCAGCGTGTTGCCGAGATTCTCGAACAAGTCGGCTTATCGGCACGTTTTGCCGGACGCTTCCCTCACGAGTTTTCTGGCGGCCAGCGTCAGCGCATCGGCATCGCCCGCGCCTTGGCGGTTAGCCCAAAATTTATCGTTTGCGACGAACCCGTCAGCGCGCTGGATGTCTCAATCCAGTCCCAGATTATCAATCTGCTTCAGGATTTGCAGGACAAGTTAGGGTTGACGTATTTATTTATTGCTCATGACCTGGCGGTTGTCGAGCATATCAGCGATTATGTTGCGGTGATGTACTTAGGACGCATTGTCGAGTATGCCAGTCGGGATAATCTCTACAGCAAGCCGCTGCACCCCTATACCAAGTCGCTGCTCAGTGCCATTCCCGAACCCAATCCGGGCAAAAAGAGCACACGTATTGTCCTTAAAGGCGAGGTCCCAAGCCCGTCCAATCCGCCCAAAGGCTGCCATTTTCACCCGCGATGCCCCTGGGCCGAAGACCGCTGCAAAACCGAAGATCAGACCCTCGAGTCTAAATATCCGGGACATTTGGCCGCCTGCTGGAAAACCGATAAAATCGGATGAAAAACACCAAAAAACAAGCCGTTTAAGATTGACTTTTTTGTGAAATTAGGGTACAATTGCCGCCATGGGAGCAATGGATTGATGGACAGCAAAGGAATCATGCAAACCGAAACGCGGGGCGATGTACTGATCGTCCGGTTTACGGCTCCGGCTATTGGCGCTGCGGGCGATGTTCAGCAGCTTGCCGTCGATCTGCACGCTTTAATCGAACAGGCCAAACCGGCAAAATTGATTATCGATTTTGCCCTTGTCTCGTTTTTCAGCTCTCAATTGCTCGGTCTATTGGTTGATATTTGGCGCCGTCTGAAGGATTGCGGCGGCAGGGTCGTCATCAGCGGCATCAACCCCAATTTAACACGTGTGTTCCGGATTACCAATCTGGACAAAGTTTTCGAGTTTTATCCCGATCCCGATTCGGCCGTTAAGGCTTTCGCCCGGCCTGACGAAATGAATGGATAATCGGGCAATCAAATACAAACGTGGGCTTGAAAGGATACTGAGGTGCATTTAGATACGCAATTTTCTATTTTTATGGTCAATAAACCCGGTATTTTGTCGCGTGTGCTTGGCGCTCTGGCTATGGCAAAAATCAATATCGTCGCGATGACGATGATGGATTCGGCTGAGCATGGCGTGATGCGGCTGGTGGGTTCCTCGCATGAACGTATCCATCAGGTACTTAATCAACTCAATCTGCAATTTAGCGAAACAGACGTTCTCTGTGTTAATTTGCCCAATAAAGCTGGCGCTCTTGCCGATATTACTGCCAAACTGGCCGCAGCGCATATCAATATCTCGTATGCGTATGTTACCGCTGGAGCCCGCGGGGGACGGACAACCGGCATCCTTAAGGTTGCCGATGTCCATAAAGCGATGAAAATCCTTGCAGGCGACGCTTCCGTTCACCACGAAGAAGCCGTCCGTCGCGCCCCATCTTCCAGACGATAAAATATTCGTGGAGGTGAAAGCCGCTTTATTTCGCCATATACTTCCTTTTCAATGCCGGGCTGAAGCGTTCAATGGCGTAGCGCAGCATCGTCCGCGGCATCTGTCGGTAATGTTTGTCAAGAAATGTCTGTTCAGTCGCCTGCCCGAGGCGTTTGCCGACTTCCCGCAGCATCCAGCCGACAGCCTTATGAATCAGGTCGTGCGGGTCATTCAGCAATATCTCGGCAATCTTGAATGTATCATCCGCCTGTCCATGCCGGATAAATTCAAAGGTCGCCAAAATCGCGATGCGTTTATTCCATAGGCGTTTGGAGTTGGCCAGTTTATAAAGAATCGCCCGGTCATTATCCAGCAGCCAGTTGCCCACGATAGCCGGTGCAGACAAATCCACCAAATCCCAATTATTGATGAAGTTGCGATGTTTCAGATACAGTTTATAAATGGCTTTTTGTTCCCGCTCGTCTGCCTTTTGATA
>CAZVXR010000148.1:0-3178 GCA_964630865.1 uncultured Pirellulales bacterium
CGAGGTGGTCTTTATCGACGTTTGGCAAAATCCGGATGCGGCTAAGCCCTACAACATCAATCTGATCCCCACGCAGATATTTTTCGATAAGGACGGCAAAGAGTTGTATCGCCATGAAGGATTTTTCGCCAAAGACGCTATTCTGGCCAAGTGGAAAGAGCTGGGAGTCGAGTAATGCAGGAGCTTTTTACACAACTAACTCGCGCGGTCGAGGGCACATGGTTTATCGCGCTGGCGTCGTCGTTTGTCTGGGGTGTTTTGAGTATCATCCTGAGTCCCTGCCATCTGGCGAGCATCCCGCTGATCGTCGGATTTATCGATGAACAGGGGAGAATCTCAACCCGTAGGGCGTTTTGGATTTCGACATTTTTTGCTATTGGGATATTAATTACCATTGGTATGATTGGGGTTATTACCGCCGCGGCTGGCCGGATGATGGGGGATCTGGGCAGGGTTGGCAATTACATTGTCGCATTGATATTTTTTATCGTAGGGCTGCATTTACTGGAGGTCTTTACGCTGCCTTTTTCCGGCCCCGGACAGGTGCGGCTTAAACGCAAAGGGATGCTGGCGGCGTTTATCCTGGGACTGGTTTTCGGCGTTGCTTTGGGGCCGTGTACGTTTGCGTATATGGCGCCGCTGCTGGGCGTAACATTCAAAAACGCTTCGACGAATTTGGCGTATGGCATTTTGCTTCTTTTTATGTATGGCGTCGGTCATTGCTCGGTGATTATCTTTGCCGGAACATTTACCGAAGTTGTCCAGCGCTATATGAACTGGAACGAACAATCCAAAGGAGCGGTGGTTCTAAAGAAAATCTGCGGCATCTTAGTCATCCTTGGCGGGTTGTGGCTGATTTATACGGCGCCGTAGGATATCGTTTTGCATATCAAAGTGTTTTTCTTCACCTTAAAGATCTACTTGATCACCTCCGCGCTGGCTTGCGGGTTATAGGGATTCATCCGCACCGCCAGTGAGAACAGATACGGATAATCGCGCTTCAGATGTTCCATATAATCCAGCCATTGCTGGATGAGCAGGGGGTAGGCCCGCTTGATATCTCCCGATAGATGGTTTAAATCCGTATCCGGCAGTGTTGACATGGTTTTCCGACAGGATAATTCCTCCATCAGGTGAAATACCGCCCAGAGCAAATCGGTGAATGTTTCATGCTCCAGCAGTGTGGGATTTTCCAGAAGCCGGAGCAGGCCTTCGCGTTTTTGACAGAGAAACGGTTTTAATTCGTCCAGCCTGTTGGGGCTGGCGATGATTTCGAAAGCGAATGCCGCGACATCGCTGCGGGTTTTTTCAAAGCGAGCGGCATCCCACATGCCATCGACCAAAAGCTGTTTTCGCAGGATTTCGGATTGGCTGTCAAATTCGATGAAATAATGCATGAGTGGCGTGCCGACTTCGCTGAAAAATGCCCCGATGACCATATTGAGCTTTTGAAATTTTGCCCGTCGATCCCGGTCGTTGAGGAACTTTTCAATAATCATCGTAACCAGCAGCACCTGGACAAATAAAAACCCCAGATCGCCGATCAGATAGAGAACAATATGGCGGATGTCGCGGAATATCACCCAGTGCAGCAAGTACACCAGAAAGGACAGAATCACAAGCGACAGCCCCAGCCGGATTTGATAATGTTTATCTTTTTTTTGCTTAGCCATTGATCGATCCATGATTAAGTAATCGGTTTTGGGCTATTGTACAAAACGTTCCCGGCCTTTTACAAGCTATTTCTCTATTTTCCGCAGGGAACCTTGCCGATGACGTAAGCTTCGAAAATCTCGTCTAAGTTCAGCGCTGTTTCCGTCATGCCGTTTTGCGAACAATCCCGAAGCTGGTTTCGTTTGGCGTCGTTGCAGTCTTCCATCGTAACGGCATGGGTCTTGCCGTCGTCGTACACATCCAGTACGCCGTCTATTTTTGAAAAATCCGCATTTGGCTTCGGCGTCAGGATAAATTTGCGAATGCTTTCGCGGAGCGACTCGGTTTTGCCGGTTTTGCGGATGACTCCCTCGTCCAGAATCGCGATATGGTCGGCTACCGGTTCGATTTCGTAGAGCAGATGGCTCGAAAAGAATACCGTTACGCCGTTGCTTTGCAGCAGGTCGATCACATGCCGCAGAAAATCCTTTCGCGCAATCGGGTCCAGTCCCAGTGTCGGGTCGTCCAGAATCACCAATTCCGGATGATGCCCCAGTGCCAGCAAAAGGGCCAAGCTGGAGTTCTGACCTTTGGACAGAGCCTTAACCTTGGTCGTTTTCGTCAGCCGCAGCATATCCGCCAGCTTGTCCGTAAAGGCTGTATCCCAATTCGGATAAAACCCTGCGACCCACTGGATGATCTGTCCGACGGTCATCCAGCCGTACATCTGCTGGTCTTCGGCCATATACCCGATGCGTTTGCGGATGGCCATCGCGTCATTAAAGCAATCCAGCCCCAGTATCGTCCCTCTGCCGCCTTCGGGCTTTTGCAGACCCAGCAGAGTCTTAATCAGCGTTGTCTTGCCCGCGCCGTTGCGGCCTAAGAATCCAAAGATAGACCCCTTCGGCACATCCAGATTGACGCCCGTTAAAACGTGCTTTTTGCCATACGAAAACCGCAAATCCCTGATTTCCACCGCTGCCTGTGTCATACTTATATCCCTTCCACTTTGCCATTCCCGCGGAGGCGGGAATCCAGTTATTTATTATTACTATTTGGCAATTGGTAAAATGTTGTCTTGTAGTTGTATTCCTGCATGTATAAAAGTCCGTTCCAGAATCCAATGTCGCTGGAAAAATAATCTACTTGGGCATGATAAGCACGCCGTGGCCTTGAGGGTATGGAGACATCATAAACAATCGCTCCGAAATTACCAGCTTCTTCAATCAAATAATCTCCAGACAAAAGCAATTCACCGCTTCTTCGTCCTGCTAATCTTTCTATAGGTGTTGTTAATCTTTTACCAATTAGCTCACATGAAAGCAGGTTGTTTTCTTGTTTTGTCAGTTTGCCGACATAAATTCCATTGTCGTTTGATAGATACAATATATCATCTTTTAATGCAGCATCTTGTATGGTGTCTCTTATGTTAAACGGCCCTCTATCAAAGTATTTATTGAAAATAACCTCGGGCTTATTAGGATCAGCCAAGTCTAAAATAGCAATTTTGGTGTAGCTGCTGCAA
>CAZVXR010000149.1:0-8363 GCA_964630865.1 uncultured Pirellulales bacterium
CTTAGAAATTTAATAGTTGAAATATAATGGTGTAGGAAGAAGTTTTTGCCCTTAATTTTAAGAAAATACTTCATTACAGCTTGTTTGTTTGATAAAATGCGTGGCAGATTTAATCATAAGCACGTGGAGGCTGTATGAAGATTTTCGAGCAAGTGTTATCGGTTCGCAGTTCGAAACGATGTCAAATGATCGATATTACTCGACAGATTGCTGAGTACGTTACCGAAAGTGGGATTCAAAGCGGTATTGTCACTGTATATTGTCCACATACTACCGCTGCGATAACGATCAACGAAAATGCGGACCCCGATGTTCCGCACGATATTTTGTTATCTTTCGATAAACTATCGCCTCAAAATCTGCCTGGCTACCGGCACACGGAGGGTAACAGCGATGCCCATATCAAATCCAGTCTCATCGGGTGCAGCAGTCAGGTTATTGTCCGCAATGGGTCTTTAATGCTGGGAACTTGGCAGGGGCTCTTTTTTTGTGAATTTGATGGCGCCAGAACAAGGACTATCAATATCCAGATTATGGGCGAATAGTTGTTTTTTGTGATTTTATAGGACTTAATCTGAAAATAGACAAAAAATGGCGAGGTGGTGGAGCCGTCTGGGGGGGGGAACGGATATCCACATAGCCTCGCCGAGGTTTATTTCCTCGATTGCTACTGAGCAACCGCAGTTTTCTACCGCTGTTACATCTTAGAACATCGTATGCGTCTTGTCAATGGTAAATATCGTCAAAATTATAGAAAAAGTTGAGGTGATTTTGATAAAATACTCAGTCTTTTCCATTTAACGACACTGGTATTCAGGATTAACGCCGCCTCAGCACGCGTTTTGCCGCTTTTTTGCATCGCGTTAAAATATCGCCGGTTGACAATTTTTCCCATTTTGCGACAGTTTCAAGTCGTTTGATAATAACGAGATGCTGGGTGCAAGCCATTTCGCACCGTCCGCACGAGGTACAGGCTTCGGCTTCGTTGGGGCGATTGGTCAGGAGACCCCATTTTTTCTGGCCATCCAGCCCTTTGATCATATCCTGCTCGGTTTTTCCAACCAGCAGTGAGTCATTATAATACTGCATGTACGATGCGATGGGGATATTCTTGGGGCATTGTCCCATACAATAACCGCATCCTGTACAAAGTTTATCCATATTGCTGGTTACCTGATTGCGTATTCGCTCCATGTCGTCGGCAGTAAACGATTCGGCGTTATCGGCCACCCTGCAGGCGGTGTCGATCTGCTGTTTTGTGGAAAAGCCAATTAGGGTTACAGTAATCGATGGACAACTGACACAGAAACGGATTGCCGCTTCGGTTGGAGTTTCGCCCTTAGATGCAAGAAAGGCGAGCTGTTTTTCCTTTTGCGGGATGATGCCGCCGGCCAGGGGATTCATCGCCACAACGCCCATACCGGACTTGGATGCGGCCAGTACGCCGTCCCAGCGGTATAGAAAATTGAGGATATTAAAGCCCAGCAGGATGCCGTCGAATTCTTCTTTTTCAATCAGGACGGCGATCTCAGGTCCGCGGAGGTGAGACGAGATGGCGATATGTTTAATCAGCCCCTTTTCCTTGCAGCGGAGCAGGCCTTCGTATTGGCCGCCGGGGCGCATCGCAAGCTGGTATTCCTCCATCCGGCGGATGCACCAGACGTGGTAAAAATCGATGTAATCGCATTTCAGTTGGGACAGCGATTTTTCGACCGCCGCGACGGCTTTGTCCGCCGTGTCATAGGATTCGGGCATCCCCTTAGTTGAGACATAAAACTGATTGCGGTTGGCTTTCATTTTCGGATCGGAAAAGGCCTGCCCAAGCAGCTTTTCGCTACGGTCATCGCAGTAGCCCGGGGCGGTATCAAAATAATTGACGCCCTTGCCGAAAGCGTAGCGGACAAGGTCTGCATTATGGGAGTCGGCTTGTTTTATGTCAAATCGCATTCCGCCGAAGCCAATGGCGCTGACGGAAAGATTCAGTTTGCCGTAAGATTTATAGATCATAAACGAGTTCGCAATTTAGAGTTTATAGTCCGATTTTTATGTCGATAATAGTATAGCCGAAAAAGCAAAATCGGAAAAGAAAAAAGCGATGGACGAATTACCCCTTTCATTATAGTATGGAATCGGAGTGATTATGACTACAAAGACTTTTCTGCAGCAGTGGCGGTTTACGTTGATTCTGGTTCTGGCGGTGGCGGCTGGGGCGGGGTTGGGGTATTGTTTCGGGCCGAAAGCCGCGGCGTTTAAGCCGTTGGGGGATGTGTTTTTGAACCTGCTTTTTACCGCGGTGGTGCCGCTGGTGTTTTTTTCGCTGTCATCGGCGGTGGCGGCCAGTCAGAGCCTGCGGCGGCTGGGGCGTATCGCCGGGTGGATGCTGGTGGTGTTCGTTATTACAGGCATTATCTCGTCCTGTCTGATGCTGGCGGCGGTTAAGGTTTTTGACCCGGCCCAGGGGCTAACGCTGCAGCTTGCCGAGCCGGCGCAGTCGCCAGAGGCGAATTTTGCGGACAAAATTGTCGGCACATTGACCGTCAATGATTTTTCCGGCATTCTGAACCGGCGGAATATGCTGGCGCTGATTGTTTTTGCGATTTTAACCGGCTTCGCATCGCAGGCGGCGGGGGACAAGGGCCGTCCCTTTCGGGAGTTTCTCATTTCCGGCGCCGAGGTGATGGGGCAACTAATCAAGCTGATCATGCTGTATGCCCCGATTGGGCTGGGAGCTTATTTTGCGTATTTAGTCGGTACATTCGGTACAGATTTACTTGAAACATACGGGCGTGCGCTGAAACTGTATTATCCTCTGACAATTGCGTATTTCTTTGTCGGGTTTTCGGTCTATGCGTTTCTGGCCGGCGGCGGGGTAGGCTTTAGGCGTTTTTGGACGTACATTCCCCCGGCGGCGATGACGGCTTGGGGGACGGGCAGTTCACTGGCGGCCTTGCCAATTAATCTCGAATCCGCCAGACGGATTGGCGTTGCCGACGATGTGCGAGAAATTGTACTTCCGCTGGGGGCGACGATTCACATGGACGGCACCTGTATCGCGGCGATTTTGAAGATTGCGATCTTGTTTGCTCTGTTTGGAAGGCCGTTTTCAGGACTGGAAACGCTGGTTGGCGCTGTTGGTGTGGCGATTTTGTGCGGCGTGGTGATGAGCGGTATTCCCGGCGGCGGCCTCCTTGGCGAAGCGCTGATCGTGTCTCTCTACGGATTTGGCCCGGAAGCGCTGCCGATTATCTCGATGCTCGGGGTGATGGTTGACCCTCCTGCGACCATGGTTAATTCCACCGGCGATACGGTTGCATCGATGATGGTTAGCCGCCTGCTGGAAGGGTCAAAATGGCTTAGCACGTAATTTCGGCGATGCGATCTTTGCCGCCGTTTTTGCCTGTTCTTTTCTCTTCTTTGATAAAGCGGCTTAGGGTCGTTTCTGCTGGATTTTAGCCCAGGTGTTTTTAAAATTATTTATTCTTTTTCCTGCTCTTCGGAAGATATATTTTGACGGCTTCGTCGAAGTCGGAAATATAGTTTTTGTCCTGCTCTTTTCTGTATTTTTCAAACTCCCGGCGGGCCTTGTCGGCAGCCTGTTCAGCGCTGACTTTTCCGGCATCGGTCAAAAGTCCCCGTTCGCTGAGCCGCATGAAATCTTCGAGTTTGACAATCCAGTCGGCCATTTTCATTAATCTGCCGCTGGATGCCTGCAATTCAGCAAAATCCAGATACATGGAGACAATCAGATTTAGTTGATTTAATTCACTTTCAGTCATATAGTTTTTAGCGATGGTAATGTCAGCGGTGGTAATGTAATTGCCCTTGAAACCGGTTAACCCCATTAACGGTTTTTTGCTATCAGCACGTTTGGCGATAATTTCGGCCGCAGTGTGGCCATGTACGGCGTAATGTATTTTGTTTTGAACGGTGGCGAAAAATTCCTGAGTCAGCTTGTCGTCTTTCCTGTAGTCAATGGCGGTGGCGTAAATATCAGTTACTTTCTGATAGAAATTGCGTTCGCTGCTGCGAATGTCGCGGATGCGCTGGAGCAATTCCTGGAAATACCGTGACCGTCCACCTTGCTGCTTTAAACGTTCATCGTCGAGGGTAAAGCCTTTGACGATGTATTCCCTGAGCCGCTGTGTAGCCCAGATTCTAAACTGTGTTCCTTGCAGGGACTTAACGCGATATCCAACGGAGATAATCACGTCCAGATTGTAATAATTGGTTGGCTTGGTAGAAAATTCGGAAATTCCGAATTTTCTCATTGTGTGCTGTTCCGTAAGCTCTTTTTCCTCATAGATATTCTGGATATGTTCATTGATGGTCGATTTAGACTTATCAAATAACTGCGCCATCTGGTCCTGGGTTAGCCAGACTGTTTCGTCCTCTATTTTGACCTGTAGCTTCGTCTGGCCGTCTTCGGTCTGGTAAAGGATAATCTGCGGCGAGTCGTTCATCGTGTCCATAAGCTATTTCTACATTATCCCTTCTGCTGGATTTTGGCCCAGGTGTCTTTGAGGGTCAGGGTGCGGTTGAAGACTAATTTGCCGGGTTTGCTGTCGGCGTCGGTGCAGAAGTAGCCCATGCGTTCGAACTGCCAGCGGTCTAATGCTTTTGTGTCTTTTACATGCGGTTCAACTTTGCAGCCGGTCAGAATATGCAGGGAGTTGGAATTCAGATTAGCCGTAAAGTGTGTTCCTTCGGGCGTATCTTCCGGATTTTCCTGAGTGAACAAATGGTCATATAGACGAACTTCCGCATCGATGGCATTGGATTCAGCGACCCAATGCAGGGTCGCTTTGACCTTTCGCCCGTCTGGCGAATCGCCGCCGCGGGTGGCGGGGTCGTAGGTGCAGTGCAGCTCGGTGATAGCGCCTGCCGCATCCTTAATAACTTTTTCACATTTGATAAAATAGGCGTAGCGCAGACGGACTTCTTTGCCCGGCGACAGACGGAAGAATTTACTTGGCGGGGTTTCCATGAAGTCTTCCTGCTCGATATAGAGGACTTTTGAGAAGGGGACTTTACGAGAGCCTGCGGCGGGGTCTTCGGGGTTATTGACGGCGTCCAGCCATTCGACCTGGTCATCGGGGTAGTTGGTGATGACGACTTTTAATGGTTTGAGTACGGCCATCACGCGCGGCGAGGTTTTGTTGAGGTCTTCGCGGATGCAGTGTTCCAGCAGGGCGACATCAACGGTACTGTTGGTCTTATTGACGCCGATGACTTTTGCAAATGAGCGGATCCCGGAGGGGCTAAAACCTCTGCGCCGCATCCCGGAAATCGTGGGCATACGCGGGTCGTCCCAGCCATTAACGAAATTCTCTTTGACCAGTTGCAGCAGTTTGCGTTTGCTCATGACGGTATAGGTCAGATTCAAACGGGCAAACTCGATTTGCTGCGGGTGATAGATGCCCAGTTGGTCGAGGAACCAGTCGTACAAGGGACGATGGTTTTCAAATTCGAGCGTACAGATCGAATGGGTGATGCCTTCGATGGAGTCTTCCAGGCCGTGCGACCAGTCGTAGGTTGGGTAGATACACCAATTGTCGCCGGTGCGGTGGTGGGTGGCGCGCATAATCCGGTACATAATCGGATCGCGCAGGTTGAGATTGGGAGAAGCCATGTCGGCCTTGGCACGCAGGGTTTTGGAACCGTCGGGGAATTCGCCTTGACGCATTCGGGTCAATAGATCGAGGTTTTCTTCGACACTGCGGCTGCGGCTGGGGCTTTCCTTGCCCGGCGCTGTTAGTGTGCCGCGGTGTTCGCGAACCTGATCGGCGTCAAGGTCGCAGACATAAGCTGCCCCTTTTTTGACCATTTCCACGGCCCATTGGTACATCTGTTCGAAATAGTCGGAGGCAAAAAACAGACGATCCTGCCAGTCCCAGCCGAGCCATTTGACATCATAGATGATGGAATCTACATATTCCTGCTCTTCTTTGCTGGGGTTGGTGTCGTCGAATCGCAGGTTGCATTTGCCGCCGAATTCGGCTGCGATGCCGAAATTCAGACAGATACTTTTGGCGTGTCCGATATGGAGATAGCCGTTCGGCTCCGGCGGAAAGCGGGTATGTACCCGATTGTTCCATTTGCCAGTTTTATTGTCGTCGGCCACGATTTGTCGGATAAAGTCGGTTCGTTCGGGCGCGCCATCGCTTTGTGTTGTATTGTTTTGTTCTGCCATAGGTTTCAATCCATTGGAATTCAATTGTTTATAGTAGTAACAGGAATTTACCATAAGAATTTATGATTGTACAGAGTGGATTTGAGCGGCGTTCCAGTAGCACAGCCGGAAAGGGCAATCTTCGCTCCTGATTTTTCAGTTTTCGCTTATGTCTTAGAAAGACAAATCGCCCCAATTTAGGTTTAGAATCCGTAATAGTGTAACAAAAACGCGTTTTTTTGTATTCTGTAACATCATTATTAATATAGAGTTAAACGGAATTTGTCAGGTGGCTGGATGTGGAATACGCAAAATTAAAAATTTTCTTAAAAAAAGGTTGACAGGATTTTGATTTATCTATATCATACTAAAGCTATGGGAATAGTAGTATATAAAAGGTGTCTTGAAAATGACAATTTCGACAAAAGCACGATATGGGTTAAGAATGATGGTTGTTCTGGCAGAGCATTATGGCAAAGGGCCGGTGCTGCTGAAGGATATTGCCAAGAGCCAATCGCTCTCTGAAAAGTATCTTAGCCGGATCGTTATTGACCTGAAATCGGCGGGTCTGGTGGATTCTTTTCGCGGCGCCCATGGCGGGTATGCTTTAACCCGCCGACCTGAAGAAATTACCGTCCGTCAGGTTGTTTGGGTGCTGGAAGATCCTGCCCCGGTCGAATGTGTGCGAAACGCCGGCGTGTGCGACAGGGTCAGCTCTTGTCCTACCCATGAAGTATGGCACATCCTGGATCAGGCGATTTATGCGACCCTGGAAAAGATTACGCTGGATGACGTGCTTGCGATAAGTCGGCACAGAAGCGAACAAACGATGTATTATTTGTGATTCGATTTACGAACGCTTTCGGCTGTACAGATACCTCGAAATATTGGGAAATAGGTGTGAAATTAGATCTGCGGCTTGGTCTGGCGAAGTCAGGCTGTCGATAACCATTCAAAAAATGAAAACTAACGATAAGAAAGGAAGTGTGTTATGTCAACAAAACCTTTAAGACCCGAAACGCTCGTGCTTCACGCCGGACAGTCTGCCGATCCGACGACTGGCGCCAGGGCGGTGCCGATTTATCAAACGACCTCGTATCAGTTCAAAAGCGCCGAACACGCCGCAAACCTGTTCGCCCTCAAGGAATTCGGCAATATCTACACCCGGCTGATGAATCCGACGACCGATGTGCTGGAAAAGCGAATTGCCGCGTTAGATGGCGGTATCGGCGCGCTGGCCGTAGCCAGCGGGCAGTCGGCGATAACCCTGGCGCTGCTCAATATTGCGCAGGCCGGCGATGAAATCGTCTCGGCGGACAATCTCTATGGTGGAACCTACACACTGTTTCACTATACCTTCAAGCGTTTGGGCATCAAAGTTAATTTCGTTAAATCTAATGATCTTGCGGGTATCCAAAAGGCCATCACGCCCAAAACTAAAGCGATTTACGCCGAAAGTATCGGAAATCCAAAACTGGACGTTGCGGACATTGAGGAGATCGCCAAGATCGCTCACAAGAATGGCGTTCCGCTGGTCGTCGATAACACTTCGACGCCGTATTTATTGCAGCCTATCAAGTATGGCGCGGATATTGTCGTCTATTCGGCGACCAAGTTCCTCGGCGGCCACGGCACATCTATCGGCGGTTTGATTGTTGACTCCGGCAAATTCGACTGGACCAATGGAAAGTTCCCGTTAATCAGCGGAGCAGACCCAAGTTATCACGGTTTGGATTTTGTCGAAGCCTTAAAGCCGCTTGGCAATCTGGCGTATATTATCAAAGCCCGTGTTACCTTGCTGCGGGATTTGGGGCCTGCGCTGTCGCCCTTTAATGCGTTTCTGTTTTTGCAGGGCTTTGAGACCCTTCATCTGCGTATGTCGCGTCATGTTCAAAACGCTCTGGCCGCGGCCGAACATCTCCAAAAGCATCCTTCGGTCAGCTGGGTCAATTATCCGGGCCTAAAATCCAGTCCTGAGCATGTTCGAGCAGCTAAGTATCTGCCTGATGGTGCCGGTGCGATTTTGGGTTTTGGCATCAAAGGCGGTTTGGAAGCCGGAAAGAAATTCATCAACTCGCTGCAGCTGATTTCGCATCTGGCGAATATCGGCGATGCCAAAACGCTGGCGATTCATCCGGCCTCGACGACCCATCAGCAGCTTTCGTCAGAGGAGCAGTTAGCCACCGGCGTAACG
>CAZVXR010000150.1:0-3257 GCA_964630865.1 uncultured Pirellulales bacterium
GACCATGTTAAATCCGGAGCATAAATATCAACTGCGCGACGCCGACAACGGCATAATTGGAACATTCGCGGGAAAAGAGCTGGCGACGGGCTATACCGTAACGCATACGCATCCACGCAGCGCAGCGCTAATCTACATTACGCCGGCGGAGCCAAAAGGCTCAGACACTTTTTCTGGCAAAAACAGTAAGGGTAAAAATTGAACGCGGCCGGGTGCCCTGCCCATGTCGTTTCGCATGGGCAGGATGGGATGAGGATAAACATAACAAGACAATCTTCCCCATAAAAGCACAAAAACCCCTTTTGCCCTTTTCCTTTTTACTTATTTTTCCTCTGTGTTTCTCTGTGAACTCGGTGGCAAAAAAGCAACTGAATAAAAAAAATCTTCCTGTTCTTCAAGGGCTTCATGGTAAAAAATAAAAATAGGAAAAATTCCACTTCTGTCTTCTGAATTCAGACTTCTGACCTGCTCTGTAGAAAACATGTGATTTTAGACACCGAAGGGGTCATAAGTGCCATAGCCGGAGGTGTAAACCTCCGGAAAGAATGTTTTCTTTCTTCTCTAAGCCCCGAAGGGGCGAAAGTTGAGCTTTTCTACAGAGCGCTTCTGATTTTTTTTCTATCCTGCTTTTCTATGCCCTATGCATTCCACCTCATCGATTTATCTGCGGCCCAGCCAGCGAAATCGAAACACATCCCGGAGCCGCTCGGTAAACCGCAAACCCATTTTTTGTGAAGAGGTCGAAAAATCCAGCTTGCGGACATCATTCTGTGTTACGACAGGCTTTTTGGTCATCAGCCAGCCGAAAAACACACCCACCAGAAAACCAACGCGACCCGCCCTACCGGATTTTCGAGATAAAGATTTCACAATATTTTCCCTATCTGACCATCGCAACCCGGGTTGCGGCCAGAAGTTCTGCTCCCGTAAGCTGCGTAAACGAATCCGCCGCCCAAAGCTGCCGCTGGTCGAGGATTTCCTTTTGCGCATCATAGTACCGCGCGACATACCCCGCTCCGCCCTGCACCGCACCGGCAGTACGATAGGCGTTATCCAGCAGCCAGCGGCTAAACTCATCATCATACTCAGCCGGATAAATCAGCGCGGTAACATACTCTTTTTCGGACATTTTCGCTACAGACACTTTGGCCCGCGCGGGGGCGGCACTGACTACCGCAATGGCAGTCAGCCGCTTGAAATCCTCGCAGGCTGTTTTTTCATCGGCGGCGTAAAAGAACATCCCCGTTTCAAGCTGGAATGTCTCATTGCGAACACCCTTTAGCTCCATTGTGCCATCGGGGCGGGCATTGTGAATTTTATAGACCTTGATCTGCGCAAATTTCTCGCTTTCCAGCAATTCGGCTACTTCGGTCGCGGTAAACCCCACACCGCTGTGGTCGCCAAAATCCACCACATACAATCCCGTATATCGTTTCGTATTGTCCAACATTGGTATTTTCATAATCCATCCATATTCTATGTCGTGTTCGGAGTACAGCCTTCAGGCTGATTTAATTCTATTTCCTATTTTTTTCAGGCTAAAGCCTGTACTCCCAACACCACAACTTCATTTACTTATTTATTTTCAGTCTTGCAAATTTTCGTTTTCCAACTTGGACGATCATCCCGTCGGCGGGCGTAACCACCTCATTGGGGTCGGCGACTTTTGCTTCGTTGATTTTGACGCCGCCCTGCTGAATCATGCGTTTGCCTTCGCCGCCGCTATCGACTAATTTGCAGCACAGCAGCAGCTTGGACGCGGTGGTCGGTTCGGCAGCAACCACAACCTCCGCCATCTCATCGGGCAGTTGATTCTGGGCGAAGACTTTTTCGAATCCCGCCGCAGCATCTTCAGCGGCCTGCTTATCATAGAATTGCTCAACAATCATCTTGCCGAGCAAAACTTTGGCCTGCTTGGGATGTGTCTTATTCGGATCGGTCAGCTCTTTAATTTTGTCCGCCGGCACATCGGTCAGCAGCGTGAAATAATTATCCATCAGATTATCGGGGATACTCATCGTCTTGCCGAACATATCGGACGGACTATCGGTAACGCCGATGTAGTTGCCTTTGGACTTGCTCATCTTCTGCACGCCGTCGAGACCCACCAGAATCGGCATGGTAATGACAATCTGCGCAGGCTGACCGGCGATCCGCTGCAAGTCGCGCCCGACTAAGTTATTAAACGTCTGGTCCGTGCCGCCCAGCTCAACGTCGCTTTCGATGGCGACTGAATCATATCCCTGCATCAGCGGATAAAGAAACTCGTGAATGCCAATCGGTTCGCCCTTTTTATAGCGAATCTCAAACGTGTCGCGCTCCAGCATTCGGGCGACGGTCATCGAGGCCGTCAGCTTGATAATGTCAGCCAGCTTCAAATCCGCCAGCCATTCGCTGTTGAACCGTACCTCGACTTTACTGGGGGACATATCCAGAATCTTGCCGGCCTGCTGAAAATACGTCTCGGCGTTCTGCTTAATCTGTTCGGGACTGAGCATCGGGCGGGTGGTATTTTGTCCAGTCGGGTCGCCGATGCGGGCGGTGTAGTCGCCGATAATCAGGACGGCTTTGTGTCCTAAGTCCTGAAATTGACGAAGCTTGCGCAAAACCACCGTATGCCCCAGGTGAATATCCGGGGCCGTCGGGTCCATCCCAAGCTTAGCCCGCAGGGGTTTGCCCTGCTTCGCCCGTTCGGTAAGCCGCTGCGCCAGCTCATCTTCCCGATAAACCTCCACAGCGCCGCGTTTGAGAATCTCAACTTGTCGAGCAATGTCAACGGTCATAATTCGTTCCTAAAACAAATAGTTATGTACAAACAGAAAGACATTGTAGCCGCTGACCCCCCGCTTTGCAAGCCGACAGATTGCAAAAAGAGTAACTACAACTTTTCTACAGAGCATGTCCGATCTTTTTAGTTCTCCCGCAAATTAACTCGTCAATCCCCGCGCCATAGTTGTATTTTTTTGTCAAAGAGCGAATTCACCAATCGCTCGGTCGGATTATTGAACCGCGGCACAAAACCAATTCAGATGCCGAGATTACCTGCGTCAAACGTCTCGGCGGGCTGCTTAAATCCTATCACCGATTAGCGGCATAACATTCCAGTTGCAGACAGTGGCACTTCTACAGAGATACTCTGCGCTATGCGGACTTTTTGCCTCGAATCCAGGCATTCACAAAAGGTCAAAAGCATAAAATTTGGCAAACAGCCTGAATTTATCAGACGAAATCTTCAATATCAACTTGTTAAAGAGCAA
>CAZVXR010000151.1:0-7733 GCA_964630865.1 uncultured Pirellulales bacterium
GTTTGGATCCCATGGTGCTGCTCAGTGCCGGTGCCAACACAGACCGGCTGCCATGGCCGGACTACCATGGCGGACCGATTATCCGCCCGAACCGGACTTATGACACCCTCAAGCAGTTTCTGTACACGGATGCGCTGATCAAAAAAGCCGTGGATAGGGCCAAAACCCTTAAGCCGCTCCATGACAGCGGGAGTATCATCATACGCTGCAATATCGAAGGTTTTTTCTGGTTTCCGAGGACACTGTTTGGCATCGAGCAGCACATGTACGCTTTTTATGATCATGCTGAGCTGATGCATCGAATGAATCAGGATTTACTGCAGTGGCAATTGCGGATGCTTGATGATATCTGTCAATACTGTCAGCCGCAGTTTATGACCTTTGCCGAGGATATGTCCTACAATCACGGTCCGATGCTCAGTAACCAGGCATTTGATGAGTTTCTGGCTCCTTACTACCGGCAGATTATACCGAAGATAAAGAAAAAAGGAATTCGTGTGTTTGTGGATTCCGACGGCGACGTGTCGCCGTTGATCCCATGGCTCAAAGAGGTCGGCGTTGAGGGGATATTGCCCCTGGAGCGGATGGCCGGTGTGGATGTCGCGCAGCTGCGCAAAGCCCACCCGGAGTTTCTAATGATTGGCGCGTTTGATAAGACGATTATGCATCTGGGTCAGGCCGCGATGCGGGCGGAATTTGAGCGATTGCTGCCGGTGATGAAGCAGGGGGGCTTTATTCCTTCAGTGGACCACCAGACCCCGCCGGATGTGTCTTTAGAGGATTACCGATGTTACGTGTCGCTATTAAAAGAATATACCATAAAAGCAGGTTAGGAGGCAAAAATGAAGATTGGAAAAGAAAGTTCAGCGTGTTTTTGGATTGGCATGACCGTCTTGCTGATGACCATGGGAAACTCCAGTTTGTCATATGCAGATTCGGTGAAAGTGCTCCGAATCGAAGATTTTGGAGCGGTTGCCGACGGCAAAACGGATTCTACGCCGGCCTTCAAAAAGGCGTTTGCCGAGGCCCATCAACAGGGGCCGGGTGTGACGATTCAACTGGAAAAAGGCCGGTATCTTCTATCGACGAAATTGCCGGATGAGGTTTCCGCCAGCCCGGACACCTCACATTTGCAGGGCCAGGACAAAGAGGAGCAAGAACTCTACAAGCAGTGCCGCAAATTCAATGTCCCCCCCTGTGTCGAGTTGGTCAACTTAAAGGGAATTACCCTGGCAGGCCGGGGTGTCGAGACGGAAATCATTGTTACCTGTCCTCTGGCGGCCGCGTTTCAGCTTGAGGGGTGTGAAGGTATGACTTTCAAGGATTTGGTTATAGATTACGACCCCATCCCTTTTACTCAGGGAATCATTCTGGCGGTGGATAAGGAAAACGCGACCTTCGATTATAAAATTGACGCTGGCTTTCCTGCCCTTTCAGAATACTGGTTTAACAAGTGCGATTCCAAGTGGGGATTGCCTTTTGATCCTCAGCGGCGGTTTAGAATGGCCGGTGAAAGCGCGGTGTTTAGCGATTCCTGGGATGATCTGGGCGATAGTTCCTGGCGGATGCACATGCATTATAAATATCAGGTGGAAAATATTAAGGTCGGTGACCGCTTTGTTCATATCGCGCGGCAGGGTGTGGCAGCGATATTCTCCTCCCGATCCGGCGATCTGAACATTGATAATGTGCATATATATGCCTGCCCCGGCAGCGCCACCATATTTTTTCAATGTTATGGCGAAATCCATGTCAAGGGCATGCAGGTTAAGCCGCGACCGGGTTCCGGGCGGATGTTAAGCATAGGCGGTGATTGTATCCATTGCCAAACCGTGCGAAAAGGGCCGCTGGTGGAAAACTGTGTCTTTGAGGGAATGGCGGATGACGGCATGAATTTCTACACCATACCCAATGTGATCACAAAAATCCTGGCGCCGGATAAAGTGGTCATTAAATGTGACCATCCCTATACCGTGATAAAAGGCGATCATGTTCAGATTATCGATCCTTCCCGTGGGATAATCAAGGCGGCCGACATCGAGGTGATTTCGGTGGAAGGCGACATCCTCACGTTTGCTCAGGGGGTGGAGGGGCTTAAGGCCGGCAAGAACCATGTGGAAGCGGATACTATTTTCAACCTGTCCGCCTGTGGCAATGGTTTTATTGTGCGTAACAATGTTATTGGCGGCCTCCGCGGTCGGGGCGTCCTGGCCCGGGCCCATCACGGCCTGATCGAGAACAACCTGATTCACGATACCAGCGGCCAGGGGATTTCGGTCTGCAACGAACCGGATTGGCCCGAAGGTCCGATACCCGCCGATGTCATCATTCGAAATAATACGTTGGTGGGAGTGGTTCGAGATTCAAGCCAGCAGCTATGCGGGGCGATACAGGTCTCGGCGTATAAGTTACGATATAAATTTGCGGACAAGCCAGCTTTGCAAAAAGTTGTTATTGAAAACAATAAAATTATTGACTCGCCCAGCAGCGCCATTCTTCTGCAGGGAGTTTCTGGCGCGGTGGTGACAAACAACCTGGCACAACTAACAGCCAATGACCGCCCTATCGAAGAATATTACGGAATAAAATTAGACTCATGCAGGGATATCAAAATTGATACTTTCACAATCGCCGACCAGTGGGGACGGATGAATTCGGCTGTATTTTTGAACGGAACACCGAAAGAGGATGTATGGATCAACGATATCAATGCCGATTTGAATAAAAAAGGTCAGCTTATAAGGGAAAATTAAACGTCTTTGCCGTTTGTGGTTTTGGCGCAGCTATCCTTGAATTGCGAAGGGGTTTGTCCGAGATGCTTGCGAAAGACGGTCGCAAAGTATTGGCTGGACTCAAAGCCGCAGGACAAGGCAATATCAAGCATGGTTAATCGTGGACTGTCTTTCAATTGGGTTTTGGCTTTTTCAATTCGGCATCGCGTTAGATATTCGGCGGCGGTCATATTGGTGATGCGTTTGCAGTAATCGGCGAACTGGCTTCGCCCTAAATTACAATGGCGCGCCATGGCCTCGAGTGTCCACGGATAGTCGACGTGTTTGGTTAAGCCGGTTAAAAACATTTCGACACTGCGGCGGGTACTGCTAAGACAGGCATTCAATTCGATATTGGTTTTTTGCAGCATCTCAAAGACCTCCAAAAACAACTCGTTGATATACAGCTGCAGTCGTGTTTGTGCCTGCTCAGGATTTTCGGAGTGTTCGACATATTCGGCAATTTTCTCAAAACAGCGTTCGATTGACTTGTTGCCTTGCCAGACGACTTGCTCGTTGTGGCTGAGCAAGCGAGTCAATTTTTGCAGGTCGTGTGGGGCAAAGTTAATCCATGAAGGCCATTTCCAAAGGTCGTTTGGACGGCGGACGCCGACATCTAAAATCAGCCAGTGCATCCGACTGGCTTTAATTTGCGGGTTTCCGACCTGATGCGGCTGCCATGGGCGGGTTACAGTTAAATGGCCTGCTTTGAGCAGGTGGGGGGTTCCTTCGACAGTAAAATCCAGGCTTCCTCGCGCGAGATAACCGAATTCGATACCCTCGTTGCGGTGGGTTGGCAGTCCCCACGTCTGGTCTTTGTTGGCGTCCCAAATGCAAGCGACGCATAGCTCGGGGAGCACTTTAGCGGGCATTTTTACGCCCGGATAACAGCCGTGGGCATACGCAGCGTGAAACAGTTCGCCGCGTTTTTTGGCCGCCTTGAGATTTTCACAGGTGTCGGCTTTATGCGTGCCGTCCACGTCGTAAAAAATAGCCGGCTTTGGTTTTGATAATTTTTGCATAGCAGGGGTCGTCTGTTTTTTGTTTAATATCTACCACTGGTGAATATTTGTAGATTTTCCTCAAAAAAGTCAGTATAGTCAACACAAATTTTACGTCGAATTTACGTTATATTACCTAAATTGAGAGGAACTTAATGTGGAATTAAACAGGACGTTAAAAATGGGGATGATTGGCGGCGGGCCAGGGGCGTTTATTGGTGAAGTGCACCGTAAAGCCGCACGGTTGGATGGTGGGATCGAAATTGTCGGTGGTGCGTTTGATATTGACTCTCAGAAATCACATCAGATGGGCAAACAATTGAATCTTAATCCTTCTCGAGTTTATTCCAGTTATCAGGAGATGATTGCCGCTGAAACCAAGCTTCCGGATGGAGTACGGATGGATTTTGTGGCCGTCTGCACGCCGAATAACTGGCATTACCCGATGGCTAAGGCCCTGTTGGAAGCCGGTTTTGATGTGATGTGCGAGAAACCGATGACAATTAGTGTTGCCGATGCGAAGTCGTTGGTGCTGGTTGTTAAAAAGACCAAACGAATTTTTGGATTGATGCACAATTATACTGGCTATCCAATGGTTAAGCTGGCTCGTGAAATGGTTAAAAAGGGAGAGATAGGAAGGATACGCAAGATTGTTGTTCAATATCCGCAAGGCTGGCTGGCGACCGCTCTGGAAAAAACCGGCCAGCAGCAGGCGTCGTGGCGTACTGATCCGAAACAAAGCGGCGGCTCTGGTTGTGGCGGCGATATTGGCACTCATGCCGAGAATATGGCTGAATATATTACGGGTTTGAAAATGACCCATTTGTGTGCAGAGCTGACCGCTTTCGTTGCTGGTCGCAAACTGGATGACGATGTGAATTGTCTGGTTAAGTACAATAATGGCGCTCGCGGTGTGCTGCACGCCAGCCAGGTATCGGTCGGTGAGGAAAACAATTTGGCGATTTGGGTTTATGGCGAAAAAGGCGGATTGGAGTGGCATCAGGAGCACCCGAATTATCTGCATGTCAAAATGATGGGCCAGCCCGAACAGATATTCAAGCGCGGCAATGATTATGTTGGAGCATATAGCGCATCGGCCGGGCGAGCGACCCGTCTGCCTGCCGGACATCCGGAGGCATTTATTGAGGCGATGGCGAATGTGTACCGTAATTTTGCGGATACAGTTCGTGCTCGGATTTTAAAACGCAAGCCGGAACCGATAGCCTTGGATTTTCCGAATGTCGAAGATGGTCTTCGCGGGATGCAGTTTTTGCAAACACTATTAGCCAGTGCGTCAAGCAAACAAAAATGGACGGCTTTTAAAAAGTAGTCGTTTAATGATAACTGTTTTAGAGTATAGGAGATAAATAATGTCGCGACCTGTAACTTTATTTACCGGACAATGGGCGGATATGACCTTGGAGGATTTGGCCAAAACAATGGCTGGATTTGGCTATGATGGGCTGGAACTTGCCTGCTGGGGCGATCACCTCGACGTGTTTAAGGCGGCCACTGACTTGACGTACTGCAAAAAACAAAAGGCGATTCTGGAGAAATACGGCCTAAAAGTATTTGCAATTAGTAACCATTTGGCCGGTCAGCTCGTCTGTGATTTAAATAATGACAATCGGTCGGATATGTTTGCCCCCGCAGATTGTGCGGGCAACGCCGAGAAAAAGCGGGCTTGGGCTGTTGAGGCGATGAAAGCGACGGCTCGGGCGGCAAAAAATATGGGAGTTGACGTTGTCAATGGCTTTGTTGGTTCGAGCATCTGGCACATGCTGTATAGTTTTCCACCGGTATCGGATCAGATGATTAAAGATGGGTTTGCCTATTTTGCCAAGATGTGGAATCCTATTTTTGATGTGTTTGATGGGTGCGGCGTTCGTTTTGCGCTGGAGGTTCATCCGACAGAAATTGCCTTTGACATCGTTACTGCCAAGATGGCGCTGGAAGCGGTTAAATATCGCAAAACATTTGGGTTTAATTTCGACCCAAGCCATTTGCATTGGCAAATGGTCAGTCCGGTTCGATTTTTACAGGAATTTTCAGACCGGATTTATCATGTTCACATGAAAGATGCGGCGCTTCAGCTGGATGGCCACAGCGGAATCTTAGGTTCGCATTTGAATTTTGGCACGGCTGGTCGCGGCTGGGATTTTCGTTCGCTGGGGCATGGCGGGATTGATTTTGAGAACATTATCCGCACGCTCAATCAGATTGGATATCGCGGACCGTTGTCGGTGGAGTGGGAAGATAGAGGAATGGATCGGCTGCACGGAGCAAAAGAGGCGTGTGCGTTTGTGAAAAAAGTAGACTTTGAGCCGTCAAAGGTTGCATTTGATGCGGCGTTTGATAAATAAAATGGTTGAGATTGGACGGATTGTTCATGAATAAAAATCTAAATCGCAGGATGTTTTTGAAGCGGACATCGCTGGTAGCTGCCGGGGTGGTTGGTTTTCCATACATCATTCGTTCTGCCGCATTGGGCAAAGACGGGGCGGTCGCACCGAGTAATCGGCGATTGATGGCGCAGTTTGGTAGCGGATCTATGGGGATGGCCGATCTGCAGGCGTTCTTGAATTTGGGTCCGGAAGTTCAGGTCGTCGCGATTTGCGATGTGGATGACCGCCGCGCTCAAAACGGAAAAGTGGAGACCGACAAGTACTACAAAAACCAGGACTGTCGTACGTATCGGGATTATCGGGAAATGCTTGACAAAGAACATCTGGATATCGTCAGTCTTGCTTTGCCGGATCACTGGCACGCGATTGCCTCGATTGCCTGTGCACGCAAAGGGATTGATATGTACGGGCAAAAGCCGCTGTCGCGGACCCTTGGCGAAGGGCGCTTGATTTGCGATGCGGTCAAGCGGTATGGGGTTATCTGGCAGACGGGCAGTTGGCAGCGGTCGGTGCGTGAATTTCATCATGCCTGCGAGTTGGTTCTCAATGGACGTATCGGCAAAGTTGCGTATGTTGAGGTGGGATTGCCGGATGGATCGAAGACTAGTCAGGTAAAGCCCATGAATGTGCCCAAAGAGCTCGACTGGGATTTGTGGCTTGGCCCGGCGCCGTGGCGTGAATTTCAGGACTTTGGCCATGGCGACTGTCATTGGGATTGGCGATGGATTATGGATTATTCCGGCGGCATGCTGACCGACTGGGCGGGGCATCATATTGACATTGCCCATTGGGGGCTTGGATTGGACTACGCCGGGCCGGTTGAAATCGAAGGTCGAGGCGAATATCCGCAGGACGGCGTCTGGAATACACCCTATGCGTATGATTTTACGGCAACCTACGCCAATGGTCTGAAGATGCGCGTGGCCAATGAAGCCAAACAGCCGCATGGAATGGGTATTTGCTGGTACGGCGAAAAAGGCTGGATATACGTTACCCGAGGCGGATTGCAAGCCTCCGACGCGAAAATTTTAGAGGAAAAAATTGGTCCGGATGAACATCAATTATACAAGAGCGACAATCATCACAAGAACCTGTTGGATTGTGTTAAAACGCGTCAGCAAACGATTACGCCAGCCGAAGTTGCTCATCGTTCGCTGAGTGTTGGATTGCTGGGTGAAATTGCGATGCTTTGTGGCAGGAAATTGCAGTGGAATCCGCAGACTGAACAGTTTGTCAATGATCCAGAGGCCGCCAGGTTTCTGATGCGCGCGTATCGCAGCCCCTGGCATATTTAGCATAAACAGAACGTCAAAATTCTGGAGATATTATGGATAGACGATATACAATCTTAACTATTTTAATGGTGTGGGTGCTTGCGGCAGGGCTGCCGGCAGCGACGGAAGTAACGGAAGAACAAGTCGCTAAAATGCGAGCGGCAGTGCCGGACAAACCTGTTGTCAAGCCAGAGCAGCCGCGAACTCTGCTGGTATTTAATTTAAGCAACGGTTTTAAGCATGAGGCGATACCGTATTGGGCCAAGGCGCTGGAGGTGATGG